>NZ_DDFB01000095.1:0-2694 GCF_002336885.1 Novosphingobium sp. UBA1939
CGCGCGCCCGGCGCGATACCGGGCGTTGTTTATGTCGTTGCTATCCCTCACTGTAGGTCGATTCGTCCCACGGTTTCGCACCCTGAATGAATGGGTGCAGTTCTACATACCCATCATCAATTCTCGCCAGATAAAGGATAAAACCCTCGCGAATCGCCGGGCTCACATTCGGCGAATCGTCGGGGCTCTCGGCAGCCGCCGGATCGGCTCGATCCGACCGCATGAGATCAGCGCGCTGATCACGGCGGTGCATGCCGTACATCCGGTTGCCGCGAAACGGACTCTTGTCGAGGCGCGCTGCATGTTCGATGAGGCCCTGGCGAATGGTTGGGTCGCTGGGAACCCGGCAAGGGCCGTGCGCATGCCTCGCGTCAAGGTCACTCGCCGACGCCTGGCGCTGAGCGAGTGGCAACTGATCAGTGATCATGCCCGGCACAATCAACCGCCTTGGGTGTGGCGCATGGTGCTGTTGGCGCTGGTCACGGGCCAGCGGCGAAGCGACCTTGTCAAGATGCGCTTCGGCGATGTGTGGGCCCATGACGATGGCCACGAGTACTTGCACATTGCCCAGGCCAAGACCGGCATGCGCGTTGCGATCCCGCTGGCCCTGCGACTGGGCTCGATTGGCGTGAGTGTGGGCGAGGCCATCCAGTTATGCCGCGACTACGCGCCGCTCGATGCAGATGGTGGCGGCTATCTGCTGCGCAAGACCACGCTGCGGCCGCCGTGTCCGGAGTCGATGAGCTGGAGGTTTGAGCAGGCGCGGGAAGCCGTACTGCCGGCGGAGACAGTGCCAGGGCAGCGCCCGCCGACCTTACATGAGTGCCGGTCGCTGGCTGCACGCGAATACCTTCGGCAAGGGATCAACACGATGATCCTGCTGGGTCACTCAAGGCAGTCGATGACCGATTTGTATCACGATGACCGGGGTCTCGATGCCCGTGACGGGCGATGGCGCACGCTGGAGCTGTGACTGCTCGGTAGTTGCGTTTTTCGCCCCCGCGAATCCTCTCGCTCTCGCCCGCGCGCGTAACGTCCGGGCATGCCCTACATCTCCATCTCCGATCTTGTTACCGCCTACTCCGAGCAGGCGCTGATTGATCTTACCGACCATGACGATCCGCCCACGGGGGCGGTCGTTGATGCGGTTGCGCTGGGTGCTATCGAGCGGGCCTGTGCTGAGGTGGATAGCTACCTCGGGCAGCGCTACACCGTTCCGCTGGCGGGCGATGTACCGGTGGCGGTGGCAGATGCTGCACTGACGATCGCCTGGTATCGCCTCCATCCCGATGCGGCCGACGACAAGGCGCTGCGCCTTCGTTACGAGGATGCCGTCCGTTGGTTGCGGGATGTGGCCGCGGGTCGGGCCGCGCTGCCGGGCGTGTCGAGTAACGCCGCAGCGCCGGCTGTTGGGTTGGCACAGGTTGCAGCGGGGCCGGCGCGGGTGTTTGGCCGCAGAGGTGGCCGGTGAACTTCTTCGCCGTTCGCGATGCGATCGCGGCGGCGCTGCGAGATGCGCTGCCCGATGTGGCCGTGCTCACCGCCGACGATCTGGAAGGTGTCGAGGAATCTGCACAGCCGACGCCGGCCGTCCATCTGATCTACCAGTCGTTCGATGTGGTTTCGGCGGTTCCCAGCGGTAAGACGGCGCAGATTCGGCAGGGTTGGATGGCGGTTTGTGTGGAGCGTCACGACGGCGCGCCGCGCAAGGCCTCTCGGGAGGTTGGCGGGCGCGTCGAGCCGCTTGTCAATGGCGTGCTCAACACCTTGATGGGTTGGCGTCATCCGGATACGGGTATGCGACCGCTGATCCTGACGAGCCCACCGGCACCCAAGTGGCGCCGGCCGTTTTATTACTTTCCCCTCACGTTCAGCGCCGACGCGGCGCTGGAGAAATCCAAGTAAAAGGAGCTTTCATGAGCATCACCGACGGCCGTGGTTTTCTTGGCGAGGGCGACGTCCTCGCCGACATCTTCGATCCCGGCACCGGCACCTATGCCAACGCCTACGAAGAGCTTGGCGAATCCAGCAAATTCGCCGTGTCGTCCGGTGCGGACGTCATCGAATCCGTAAGCAAGCGCCGGAATCGCCGCGGGCAGCTGGTGGCCTCGGTGGCGATTGCCAAGCCCGGCGAAATCGAGATCGTGCTGAGCGAGGTGAACGTGGCCACGCTGCGCATGGCCTTGGGCGCTACGGAATCGGATCTGACTCAGGGGGCTGGCGTGCTGCCCGACATCCCTGTCGTGGCTCAGCTCGACAAGTGGGTGGATATCGGCAAGCGCAACATCGTGGAGGCGGGTCTTGCCGTCAAAAACGATGCCGCGACTACCACTTATGCGCTGGGTACTGACTACCTGATGGATTACCGGCTGGGCAAGATCAAAGCGTTGTCGAAGGGCACGATCACCGCGGGGCAAACGCTGGAGCTGACGGGCACCTATAGCGCAGTTTCCGGTTCGCGCCTCAAGGCCGGCACGCAGGCGCAGATACGCGCTCGCCTGCTCTTCAACGGTCGCAACCTGGTCGATGGGTCCGATGCCGAAGTCGAGGTGTGGGAAGCGGTGTTGGCGCCGACCAACCCCATCGACTTCTTGAGCGACAAGTTGGTGGACATCACGCTGAAGGGAAAAATGGTTACCCCCGCCGACAAGGATGCCCCTTACGAAGTCCGGCTGCCGAAGCTCGCCTGACGAA
>NZ_DDFB01000104.1:0-7746 GCF_002336885.1 Novosphingobium sp. UBA1939
ATCGTCTTCCTCGACGAGATCGACAAGATCGCGGTCAGCGACGTGCGCGGCGGCTCGGTCAGCCGCGAAGGTGTGCAGCGCGATCTGCTGCCGCTGATCGAGGGCACGACCGTTGCCACCAAGTACGGCCCGATGAAGACCGACCACGTGCTGTTCATCGCCAGCGGCGCGTTCCATGTGGCCAAGCCCAGCGACATGCTGCCCGAACTGCAGGGCCGCCTGCCGATCCGCGTGGAGCTGAAGGCGCTGAGCGAGGACGATTTCGTGCGCATCCTGTCGGAAACGCGCGCCAATCTCGTCGAACAGTACCGCGCCCTGCTGGGGACCGAACAGGTGACGCTGGACTTCACGCCCGAGGCGATCCGCGCGATCGCCCGCACCGCCGCGCAAGTCAACGAAAGCGTCGAGAACATCGGCGCGCGGCGGCTGCAGACGGTGATGGAAAAGCTGCTGGAGGAAGTGAGCTTCGACGCCGAGGACCGCGTGGGCTCCACAGTGACGATCGACGAGGCCTATGTGGCGGACAAGCTGGCGAGCCTTGCCGGCAACGCGGACTTGTCGAAGTATATCCTGTAAAAATCCTCCCCGATGCGGGGAGGGGGACCGTCCGCAGGACGGTGGAGGGGGCTTCTCGGCTGGGTGGCAGTCTCGGTGAGGATGGGCCGCAAGGCCAAGCCCCCTCCACCACCCTGCGGGTGGTCCCCCTCCCCATCCTGGGGAGGATCTGGTAGGGCCATGCGATGACCTACCAGACCCCCGAAGACCGCCCGATCTACCGCCTGCTCACCGGCAAGGACGACCGTGCCTTTTGCGAGCGCGTGTCAGAGGCGCTGGCGCAGGGCTGGCGGCTCTATGGCTCGCCCTCGCTCGCGTGGGATATCGAGAATAGCTGCATGAAGGCGGCGCAGGCGGTCGTGTGGCATGAGGCCGATGTGGTGAAGTGAACGCCGGAGCAGGCCGGCGGATTACTCTGCCGCCTCGCTCACCTCTTCGCTTTCCGCCGCCTGGCGCGCCCACATCTCGGCGTAGAGACCGTCGCGGCGCAGCAGTTCCAGGTGGCTGCCGCTTTCCGCCAGCCGTCCCTGATCCAGCACGAGGATGCGGTCTGAGTCCGCAATCGTCGACAGGCGGTGCGCGATCGAGATCGTGGTCCGGTTGGCGGCGACCATGCGCAGCGTGCCGAGGATGTCCTGCTCGGTCCGGGTGTCGAGCGCGCTGGTCGCTTCGTCGAACAGCAGGATCGGCGGGTTCTTGACCAGCGTGCGGGCGATGGCCACCCGCTGCTTTTCACCGCCCGAAAGCTTGAGGCCGCGTTCGCCGACTTCGGTATCGAGGCCTTGCGGCAGGCGGGCGATGAAATCGGAAATGGCGGCCCCGCGCGCGGCGGCGTCCACGTCGGCCTGTGTCGCGCCTTCGCGGCCATAGGCGATGTTGTAGCCGATGGTGTCGTTGAACAGCACCGAATCCTGCGGCACGATGCCGATCGCGGCGCGCAGGGACGCCTGCGTCACGCCGGCGATGTCCTGCCCGTCGATCAGAATGCGGCCCGATCCCGGATCGTAGAAGCGGAACAGCAGGCGCGCGATGGTGGACTTGCCCGCGCCCGAAGGGCCGACGATGGCGACGCGGCTGCCGGCCGGCACATCGAACGAAAGGCCGTGCAGGATCGTGCGGTCGGGATCGTAGCCGAACACCACGTTGTCGAAGACCACCGAGGGCCGCCGCACGATCAGCGCCGGCGCGCCGGGTGCATCGGCGACTTCCACGTGCGTATCGATCAGGCGGAACATTTCCGCCATGTCGATCAGCCCCTGCCGGATCGTGCGATAGACCATGCCGAGCATGTCGAGCGGGCGGAAAAGCTGGGTGAGGTAGGTCTGCACGAACACCAGCTGGCCAGCGGTGTACTGGCCCTTGGCCCAGCCGACGACCGTCCACGCCATCGCCCCGGCCATCAGCAGGTTGACCACGACCGCCTGCGCGATGTTGAGCAGGCCCAGGCTATTCTCGCTCTTTACCGCGGCATCGGCATAGGCACGCGTCGCCTGCGCATAGCGGGCTTCCTCGCGCGCCTCCGCGCCGAAGTATTTCACCGTCTCGTAGTTGAGCAGCGAATCGACCGCGCGGGAAAGCGCCTGCCCATCGAGCCGGTTCATCTTCTCCCGCAGATGGGTGCGCCATTCGGTGATGGTGCGCGTAACCCAGATATAGCCCGCGATCGCCACCGCCGTCGCCGCGACAAGGCCCCAGCCGAAGGTGAAGTAGAAGATCACCGCCACGATCACGAGCTGCAGCACCGTGGGCGCAATGTTGAACAGCATGAAGTAAAGCATCGTGTCGATGCTCTTGGTGCCGCGTTCGATCACCTTGGTTACTTCGCCGGTGCGGCGGGCGAGGTGGAAGCGCAGCGACAGGCGGTGCAGGCGCGCGAACACGTTTTCGGCCAGCGCGCGCGTTGCATCCTGCCCCACCCGTTCGAACACGATGTTGCGCAGGTTGTCGAAGGCGACGCCGGCGAAGCGCCCGGCCGCGTAGCCCAGCACCATCAGCATGGCGAACCGCATCAGGCGCGGGCCGGACACGTTCATCGCGTCCACCGCCCACTTCAGCAGATAGGGCAGGACAAGCTGTGTGCCGGTGGAGGCCAGGATGAACAGGCTGGCGAAAACGATGCGCCAGCGCAGCGCCTTGTTGTCGGCGGGCCAGAGATAGGGAAGGAAGCGCCGCAGCGTGTGCCATCCATCGTGGCGGGCGTTGCGGTCGGTGGCGGTTTCGGGCGGCATGGGCCTTCACATAGGCGCTTTGCGCCGATCCGCCAGCCCCGTTGCCCGATCGGGTGGATTATCCGCGCCCGTGTCGCTGCTGGCGTCCCTTGCGTTCAGTTCATCCCGAACTGCATCGGCAGGCCCCGTGGCATGTCGAACAGGATGCTCCGGCTCGAAAAGTCGATCGCCACGCGGCGGAACAGGCGCAACTGGTCCATGCCGAGCAGCATCGCCGGGCGCTTGTCCAGCTTGAGCGCCTTGAACGGCGGCGCATCAGCGAACACCAGCGGGGTGTTCGACATCGTCAGCCCGCCCAGCACCAGCGTGCGCGCCAGCCCCACGTCGGCGGAGATCGATTGCCCGGTCACCGATATGAGCGAGGTCTGTTCCTGCGCATGACGGCGTGCCAACGCCCTTTGCAGCGGGGGATTGCCGATCGAAGTATCCGAGCCGGTATCGATGATGATATCGGTACGGACGCCATCGACCATGGCGTTGGTCATGATCAGCTGGCCCGACCGGCGCCGCGCCTGCACCGTGATTTCGAAGCCGCTGTTGCCGCCCAGTTGCCGGGCATCGCCGATCGCCATGACCTTCTTGTCGAAATCGAGCAGGACGCGCTGGTCCTGCAGGCTGTCCAGCCCGATGATCCCGTCCGCGCCGATCCAGCGCCCGTCGAGCAGTGGGGCGGTGAGGCCATAGAAGCTGCGGCGGCCGAGGTTGATCTCCTCCACTTCCACCAGATCCACTTCCTGCGTGCCCGCCACGCCCACCAGCAGCGCCTGTCCGGCGCTGGCCAGGCCAAGCTGCCGGGCTATATCGCGCGACAGGATCGTGCGTTCCGCGCCGGTATCGATCATGAAGCGGTAGGGACCAGCCCGTTTGCTGCCCGTTTGCGCGTTCTCGACGCCGATATGCACCGGTACGGTCATGCGGGCCTGCAGATCGGGCGTGATCGCCACGATGTCGACCGAACCGGCCTGGGCCGTGCCGTCCTGCGCTACGGCGATGGGGTAGGCGGTGAACAGGGGCAGCAACGCGCCCGCCGCGAATAGCGGATATAGTGCCATGGCTTCTCTCTCCGCCTGACAGCATACGCCTGTTCGGGCGCCGGAGCCATGGTGTTTATCGGGGAAGGGGCGTCTTCCGTCGAAGCGGCAGCGCCGCCAGAATCTCGCCCAGCATCGCCGTCATTTCCGCGAACAGGGGATGACCGATCGCCCACAGCGTCGCCAGCCATAGTGCGATGCCGGCGCTCACCATGCTCGCCGCCTGCCCGAAGCCGGTTTCCGCCGGACCGTGCCACAAGACATAGCTGGCAAGCAGCGGGCCGACCGCCGCCAGCGTGGCCAGCAGGCTGCGCGCGTAAATCTGGAAAAGGTCGCGCCAGCGGAAATCGAGCATCCCGCGCATGAACGGTGCGTAGATCATTACCCAGAACAGCCCGTGGGCGAAGCGCGAGATGGCAACCCAGATCAGGCCGAACGGCGCGGTGAGCGCGATCAGCAGGACCGACATCACCGTTTCCACGATGTTGCGATGGATCAGGCCCTTCATGCGATCGAGCAGCAGCGGCAGATCCCCATTCAGCGGCAGCGAGACATAGCACAGCTGCGACAGCGCGACCCAGCCTAGCAAGGGCGCGGCGGCAAGCCATTTCGGGCCGTAGAGCAGGTTGACCAGCGGCTCCGACAGCACGGCGATGCCCGCCATCGCGGGCCAGGTGACACCGGTATAGGCGGCGACGACGCGCAGGTAGGGCGGGCCGAGCGGCTGGCCACTGTCGCGCACCTGGCGGAAGGCCGGGTAGAACACGCCGGTCACCGCGCCGGCCACCAGCAGACGCAGTTGCAGCGCCAGCCCCGAGGCACGGGTGAACAGTCCGACGGCGGTGTTGTCGATCAGCCGGCCGATGACCAGCTCGGGCGCGCGACCCGTGATCGAATAGCACGTCGCCAGCACGGAATTGGTGCCACCCAGCTTGAGCACCGGCGCGGCGCCCTTCAGGCGCATCGGCCAGGGCAGCATCAGCCCCGCACGCCACTGGCTGACCACGAGCCGCGCCGCTTGTTGCGCGAACGCGCCCCAGGCCAGCGCCAGCGCGCCATAGCCCAGCACCGCCAGGGTGACCGCCGTGGCGGCGTTGGCGATGGAGGAGCCGACCTCGATCATCGTGTTGGACTTGTAGTCCATGCGCCGCTGGCAGGTCGCCTGCGGCACGATGGCGAGCGGCACCGCCAGATAGGAGCAGGCGATCACCAGCGTGATCGGCAGCAGGCGCGGATCGCCGTAGAACAGGGCGATCGGCTTGGCCGAAAGGATCGTCAGGATCGCGATGCCCCAGGCGAAAGCCACCGAGACGGTGAACGCCATGTGGAGCTTTTCGGGTGTCAGGTCGCGTTCGCCGTTGACATAGCGGGTCACGCCGAAATCCTGGAGGAAGGCGACGATGGTGACCGCCGCGAAGGCGATCGAGAACAGCCCGAGTTCCGCCGGCGTGATGAACCAGCGCGCCAGCACCACGCTGGTCAGGAACTGGATCGCGAACGAGGTATATTGTGATACCAGCGCCCAGGCGGCGGCGGTGCGCACGGACATCTGCGGAGGGGGCATCTGCGGTTGGGGCACCTGCGGCGGCGTGTCGGCGGCCGTGCTCATGCACCGCTGCTCAGGCCGGGCACGCCGATCAGGCCGGCGGCGATGGTCGATGCCTTGATCGGATGCCCGGCACGAACAAGCCGCGCCGCCGCCCGCCACAGGCGGGAACCGCGCGCGCCGTCGCGGCGCACATGATCGCGCAGCGCCGTCCATCCGTCTCCGGAGAGAGCTTCGGGCGAATAGATCACGCGGTCGAGGATGCGGCGGCGGACATAGCGCGCCGCGCCTTCGCCGAACCACGCATCGAGTTCTTCCAGCGGTGGCATCGTCGCGATGTGTTCGGTGGGATCGGGCAGGCCGGCGGAGCGGGCACGGTGCGCAAGCCACGCGATCGCGGTATTGCGCATCTGTTCGACAACATGGCGGCTGCTGACCTGATCCGGATAGATGCGGTAGTCGACGAGGCGATCGGGCAGGTTGGCCATCGATCCGGCTTCGGACAGGCGCAACCATAGGTCGTAGTCCTCGGCATGGCGGTAGGCCGGGCGATAGCCCCCCACGGCGCGGACCGCCTCGCGCGATACCACGCAGGCGTTGTGCGAAAGCTGTGCCCCGATTTCCAGATTGGCCCGGATTCCCGCGTCGTCGAGCGGCCGCCGGAACGCAGGGCGCGCGATCGGCTGGCCATCGATACCGACCATCTGGACTTCCGCACCCAACACGACAAGGCGTTCGCCATCGGGTCGCCGTGCGATTTCCGCCATCTGCCGGGCGAAACGATCGGGATGCTGGATGTCGTCGCCATCGACGATGGCGACCCAGGCCGCCCGCGCGGCATCGAACAGGCTGTTCAGCGCCGCCACGCGCCCCTTGTGAAGCGACGGGATCACGCGAATGCGCCGATCCCTCTGGGCGTGACGGGCGATGATCTGCGCCGTTCCATCGGTGGAGCGGTCGTCCAGCAGCAGGAATTCGAAATTGCCGAAGCTCTGCGCCAGCACGGAATCGATCGCGGCGTCGAGGAAGCGTTCGCCGTTATGGACGCTGGTCGCGACGGTCAGCGCGGGGGATGGCGGGTGCGCGTTCATGCTCCGATGCCGAGAATGCCGGGCAAGGTGCTCTCGCCGTTGCCGCCGCGCCGGTGCTTCTGTCGCCGCCATTGCAGCATGGGGCGCGCCAGCGCGGGCAGGATGTGCCAGATTACGAAGGATGCCCGCCAGACCACGCCTTCGACATGGCCGCTGGTGGCGCGCAGTTCGGCCAGCCCGCGCCGCGTGTCCCCGTCGACGATCCGGTCGATGGCGTGTTCGAACGCGAGCGCGGTGTGGTTTTCGGCGAGCAGGCGATCGATAAGCGGGGCTTCGGGGGCGTTGTCAGGCAAGGCGCGCCGGGCCTTTTCATATACCTTGATGTTGCCGAGCAGCATGCGGCCGCTGTTGGACGACGCCGATCCCGGCCGGACGCGATAATCGCCCAGCACGGCGTTGGCGTAATAGGCGCGACCGCCCAGCATCATCAGCCGGACCCACAGGTCCAAGTCTTCCGACTGCGCCATGGTTTCGTCGAATCCGCCAATGCGCTCGAAGTCGGCGCGGCGGAAGGTCGTGCCGATATAGACGTTGAAGGACCGGTCGAGGACGTCGGCCAACGATCCGTGCGTACCGTCGCCCGTGCCCTGCTTGCGGCCGTTCACGCACGTCCGCTCGCGCGGGACCGCGCCGAACATGCGGGCATCGCAGGTGGCGAGGCGGATGCTTGCATCGCCTTCCAGCGCCGTGACCATCGTCTCGAGATAGGCCGGGCGGAACAGGTCGTCGCCGTCGAGCAGCGCGATCAGCGGCGCGCGCGTCTGGCGCACGGCATGGTTGCGCGCCGCTGAAACGCCGCGGTTGTCCGTGTGCACGAAGCGGATGCGCGGATCGGAGAGGAAAGGTGCCACCGCGCCGGCCACATCGTCGGGCGCGCCGTCATCGATAACGATGCATTCCCAGTCGGCCAGGGTCTGCCGTTGCAACGAGCCGAGGGCCTCGCGGACAAGATGCGCCACCCCATAGGCAGGAACGATGACCGCGACACGCGGAGGTGTCGATGCCGGAGATGGGACGTTGCTCATGGGCCGGCCATACGACGCCGCGCTTAAGGAATGCCTTACACTCCGCCCGGAGCGGATCGGATGGGCGGCGGACGGGGCGCGAATCATGCGCGCGATTCGGTCTGTTCACCGTGATTCGCCGCTCTTGATCCGATCTATAACTTTGATTTTATGTGATTATATTGGGTTTATGTGGGGTGGGGTGTTTGGTGTCGGTGGGGGGCGTGGTTGGTGGTGGCGTGTTGGAGTGGATGTTTGGTGTTTGGTGTTTGAGCCGGGAATTTGGGGGTT
>NZ_DDFB01000070.1:0-8878 GCF_002336885.1 Novosphingobium sp. UBA1939
TAAGCATCGGCCGCCGTGCGCCAGCCAGAAGACTGGCGGCACGGACGACGTCCTCGGGCCGCGCGCCGGGACGGGCCGACAACCGCCGCGGCGTCCAGTCGCCGCGGGCCGGGCTCGCCAGCACGTCCATGGGGATGTCGAGATAGACCGGACGCGGTCGGCGGCTGTCGAAGACGGCGAAGGCGCGGTCGAGATATTCCGGCACGTCCTCGGGCCGCCAGCAGGTCGCGGCGAAGGCGGTCACCTGCTCGGCCATGGCGCGCTGGTTGCGGGATTCGTGCAGCCTGCCACGCTGGCGCCCTTGGTCGCCCACGACCAGCGTCGAGGCGATAACCAGCATCGGCACCGAATCCGAATAGGCTTGGCCCACCGCGGTCAGCGCGTTGGTCACGCCCGGCCCGGTGATCAGGAAACAGGCGGCCGGCCGGCCGGTGGCGCGGGCGTAGCCGTCGGCCATGAAGCCGGCGCCCTGCTCGTGCTTGGTCAGCACATGGGTCATCCCGCTTGCCGCCATGCCGCGGTAGAGCTCGATCGTGTGGACTCCGGGGATGCCGAACACATGGGTGATGCCGCGCGCGGCCAGCGCGTCGAGCAGAGCTTCGCCGGTCGTCTGGAGGCGAAGGGCCGCATTGGGACGGCTGTTCATTGGTCCACCCGGATCGTCGCGATGTCCGCAGGCGAGAATATCTCCAGCAGCTCCAGGTCGGCCGAGACGTAGGTCACGCAATGCAGGCATCCCGTCGGCTGCCAAATCGCGTCCCCGGCCCTCAGCGTCCGCCGCTCGCCGCCTTCCAGCAGGAACTCGATCTTGCCCTTCAGGATGTGGACATACTGAAAGGCGGCATCGTGCCAATGCATGGCCGGGGCGACCGTGCCGCCCGAGGTGGCGCGGAAGATCCGTGCCGTATACGCGCCGCCGGTGGCAGGCTGCAGGCCGTTCTCGCGCATCTCGAACCGGGAGCCGGGCACGGCGTTGAAGCCGGTGTCCGAACCCCGCAAGATCGTCGCAGGGGGATGGGTCCCCATCCCAGGTGTCGCGTCTGTCATGTCCTCCTCCGTCGGCTGTCAAGCCGCATTCTGCTCGGCGATCGGGCGACGCGGCGCGGGCATGCCGGTCTCGGCCTCGCAGCGGGCCACCAGCTCCTCGATGGTTCCGCCGAAGTCGAAGCTCTGCGGAGAGCCTGCCTCCGCCGCCATACGTGCCCGCAGGGCCGCGGTGGCCAACTCGTCGACGGCAAAGGCAGCATCGAGCACCACGCCGTAATCCCGCGCGCCGTCGCGCGTGATCAACCCGTTGCGTGCATCCTCCGTCACCAGCTTCGCCTGCCGCTTCAACGGATCGCCCCACCCGCCACCGCCCCAGGTGTCCATGACCAGCACGTCGCCCTTCGTCACCTTGATCCGGTCGCATTTTGAGGCGACCAACTCGCTCGTGCCCGTGATCCGGTTCAGCCGGCGCTTGCTACGACCGGCCGCCTTGCCGCCGTTGACGCCCCAGGGGCGGGTCATCCAGCGGTCGTCATGGATCGAGATCTCGCCCGGCTCGCGAAATTCATAGGCGATGGAGATGCCGTTGCCGCCCCGGTGCAGGCCAGGCCCGCCGCTGTCGGGAATGATCTTTGTGTGGCGGATCACCAGTGGGAAATAGGCCTCCAGATACTCCGTCGGGATGTTCATGAACGATGGCCAGAGCGAGTGGCCATCCACTCCGTCGCCCACCGGCCGCGCCGGCAGGCCGCCGAAACCGATCTGGTAGAGCTGGAACCAGTCGCCCTTGGCGTCGGAGCCCGAATACATGAGGTGCGGGCTGGCCGACCAGCCGGCGCCGCACATCGCCTCGGGCTTGCCTTGGCCGAGAAGGCCGGAGACGAGGTCGAACATGCGGCACAGAAGGTGCGTCCGGCAGGACAGCGCCGCCGGACGGCGCGGTCGCAAGAGGCTGCCTTCGGGAATGCGCACGTCGATCAGCTCGTAGTAGCCATCGTTGAAGACGATCTGTGGATCGAACAGCTTCGAGGTATAGGCCCCGAAGATCATCTTGAACTGCTCGTCCTGCAGGTAATAGTTCACCGAGGACGAGGACTGCGGATCGGTGCCCGCGAAGTCGAAGATCGCGCGATCGCCCTCCCGCCACATGCTGCAGGCAATCTTGTAGGGACCGTTCCCCATGCCGTCGTCATCGATATAGTCCTCGAAGCTGACCGGGGTTTCCGGCACCACCTCACGGATCACCCGCCGGAAGGCATTGAGGTTCCGTTCCAGCAGCAGTTCCATAGCCGAATAGAGCGTGTCGGCTCCGAAGCGCAGCGACAATTCATGGATGCGCCGCTCGGCCAGCTTCACGGCGGCGATCAGCGCCATCAGGTCGGCGCGGTTCCATTCGGGCACGCGGCTGTTGCGCAGGCAGATTTTCAGGATCTCATCGGCCAGAACACTGCCGCGCATGATCTTGACCGGTGGGATCTGGATGCCTTCCTCGAAGATCTGCTGCGCATCGGTGGGCAGCGATCCCGGAACCCGGCCACCGGTGTCCGTCATATGGCCGAACATGGCGGCCCAGGCGGCAAGCCGTCCACCGTGGAAGATCGGCATCAGCACCAGCCAGTCGTTCAGGTGGCTGACCGCGCCGTTGCAGGAATAGGGATCGTTGGTCAAGAAGACGTCGCCTTCCTCGATCTCTCCATCATAGGCCTTGAGGAAGCCGTGGATGAACGAGCCGAATTGCCCCACCACCATCAGCCCGTTGGAATTGGCGATGATGGGAAAGGCATCGTGCTGTTCGCGGATGCCGGGCGACATGGCGGTGCGGAAGATCACCGCATCCATCTCGCTGCGTGCATTGCGCAGCGCGTTCTCGATGATGTCGACAGTGACCACGTTCACGTCGACGCGGCCGTAGGAGGCCGTATTCGGCTGGATGATCTTTGCGGTCATGTCAGGCTTCCGCTTGTCTGTGGTCGTTTGGATAGATCAGGATCGAGCCGTCGGACGAGACGTCGCCGTAATGCCCCGGCAAGATCAGTGACGTCGTGTCCATCTCTGTCACGATCGCCGGGCCAAGCACGCGATCGCCCGCCCGCAAGAGCGCGCGGTCGTAAAGCCCCGTCTCGTGCTCCTGGCTGCTGTGGAAGATCGCGGTCTTGCCGATGCAGGCGGAGGCGGAGCTGCCATCGCCCTGCGGCAGGCGGCGGGCGGCCAGGTCGAGCCCCCCGGCCTCGGCCGTGGCGCGCAGGTTCACCAGCTCGCACTCCGTATCCAGCGCGAAGACGAACAACTGCTCGTGGGTGCCGTCGAAACGCCGCCGCAGGATGGCAGTGATGTCGCCCGCCAGATCCTCCTCGCTGAGGTCGATCGGCATCACGAGGCCCTGCCCGCAATAGCGCACGTCGGCCTGGTAGGTGAATTTCGGCGTCATGCAGTCCTCCAGCCCCGCCCCGGCCTCGTCCTTCAGCGGCGCGAGGGCCGCACGGATCTCCTCGGCGGAGGTCTCGCCGAAGCGCCGCACGAAGCTGCGCGCGCTTTCGTTGCGCATCTTGGTCGTGGCGTCGCCATAGGCGCAGAGGACTCCCGGCCCCGGCGGAATAATCACCGGCCAGCTTTGCAGCAGTGCACCCAGCGCATTGGCGTGCAGCGGCCCGGCTCCGCCGAAGGCCATCAACGCGAAATCACGCGGATCGTAGCCCATCTCGACCGAGACCAGGCGCAGAGCGCCGAACATGTTCTCGTTGACGATGTCGATGACACCCTCGGCCGCCTCACGGATCGACAGGCCGAGTGGGGCGGCGACCTTCTCCATCGCTTTCTCGGCCAGGGAGACGTCGATCTTCATATCGCCGCCGAGGCGAACGTCGGCGGGCAGGTAGCCGAGGACGACATTGGCGTCGGTGACCGTCGGCTCGGTTCCGCCCTTCATGTAGGCCGCAGGCCCCGGCACCGCGCCCGCGCTCTTCGGGCCGACGCGCAGCGCCTTGGTCAGGTCCGGCACGAAGGCGATGGAGCCTCCGCCCGCCCCTACCGTCTTCACGTCGATCGACGGCGCGCGCACGATCACCTCGTGCACCGCCGTCTCGCGACGGGTGCGGGCCTCCAGCCCCTGCACCAGCGCAACATCGGTCGAGGTGCCGCCCATGTCGAAGGTCAGAAAATCGGGAAAACCGGTCTGTTTCGCCACCCAGATCGCGCCAGCCACGCCGCCGGCCGGGCCGCTCATCAGAAGGTTGACCGGCGATGCCGCCGCAGACTCGCCCGACGACAGGCCTCCGTCCGAGCGAAGGATGCGCAGGTTCACGTCCGGAATCTTCGCGGAAAGCAGGTTCTGCAGGTTGTTGACGTATTCCTTGACAATGGGTCCAACGTAGGAGTTCACCACGGTCGTAACCGTCCGCTCGTATTCGTACATCTCCGGTGCCACTTCGGAACTGATCGAGACCTGGATGTCCGGCAGTTCCTCGCCGGCGATCTCGCGTGCGCGGCGCTCGTGCCTGCCGTCGACATAGGCGTTCAGGAACGAGATCGCCAGCGCCTCGATCCCCTCGTCGCGCAGCTTCCTGATGTCGCGGCGCAGGGCCGCCTCGTCCAGCGGCGCCAAGACGCTTCCGTCGGCGCCGATGCGTTCGTCGACTTCGACGACAGAAGACAGCGGCACTAGCGGTTCTGGCCGCTCCCACGTCACCCAGGCTCCGAGATTGCCCGGAACGAACGAGCGACCGATGTGCAGCACGTCGCGGAAACCCTTCGTCGTCAGCAGCCCTACCTTCACCCCGCCGCGCGTCAGCACCGCGTTGGTGGCCACCGTCGTGCCGTGCATCACCGTATGGATCGCGCTCGCAGGAATGCCATGCTGCTCGGTGATCCGCTCGATCCCGTTCAGCACCGCGATCGACGGGTCGTGCGGCGTCGAGGACACCTTGGCAGTGAACAGCGCCCCATCCGCCTCACGCACCGCCAGGAGGTCGGTGAAGGTGCCGCCGATGTCGACGCCCAGGATGAAGCCGGGCCCGGTTTTGATCGGAGTTTGATCGGTCATTCTTTCCTCTCTGTCAGGCTCGCGCCCGCTTCTCACGCCAGCGCCGCAGCACCTGGACGGTAGCGATGGCGACAATCAGCGCACCGCCGTAGAATAGGTCCTGAACGAAGGATGGCGCGCCGATAGTGACGAGCCCGGTGATACCGGTCGCCAGGAAATACATCCCGAAGAGCGAGCCCCATGGATTGAACCGGCCCGGCGTGATGGCGGTCGACCCGAGGAAGGCGCCGGCAAAGGCAGGCAGCAGCAGCGAAAAGCCGGAGACGGGATCGGCCGCGCCCGACGTGCCGGCATAGATCACCCCGCCGAGTGCTGCGATGAAGGAGGAGGAAATCAGCGCGCCCATGCGCACCCGGTCGACCGCGACGCCGTTCAGCCGGGCGACCTCAGGGCCGCGACCTACGAAAAGGAGCTTCATTCCGAACGGCGTGCGGGTGAACACGTACCATAGCGCCATGCACAGGATCAGCGTGTAATAGAACGACGGCGCGATACCGAAGATGCGCCCGGTCAGCACCGCGCTGACGAGGCTGTCGGAGATGCCGTAGATGGTGCGCGAGCCGCTGATCCAGCGGACGACACCTTGCAGCAGCGTCGCCATCCCGAGCGTCGTGATCAGCGAGCCGATGCCGAGCCGGATCACCAGCAGCGCATTCAACACACCCACGACGATCGACACCGCCAGCGCCGCCAGCACGGCGAGCCCGACCGGCACGTCCAGGTCGACATTCAATACCGCGATGATCATCGCCGAAAACGCCAGCATCGCGGCCGCCGACAGGTCGAACTCGCCCGCCGTCAGCGGCACGATCAGCGCCAGCGTCAGCATGACCACCGCCGATTGGCCACCCAGGATCGAGGCATAGATGTTGAACGACCCGAACACCGCGGGCTTCACGATCAGGAAAATCGCGATCAGCAAGATCCAGACATAGATCAGCCCGATGCGTTCATGGATCGACCCGCCTTCGCCCCGCTTGCTGTTCTGGCTCACGCGGCCGCCCCCGTCATATCGTGCTGTGCCGCCACGGCCTGCCGGAGGCTAGCCGAGACGATGACGTCCTTGCTGATGGCCTCTCCGGCGAGTTCGGCTGAAACGCGGCCGGCTGAGAAGATCAGGACGCGGTCGCAGATCTGCGCCAACTCGCCGGCGTCGCTGCTGTAGAGCACCACCGCCGCGCCCGCCCGGGCCGCACCTTCGATGGCGGCATAGATCAGCTGGCGTGAGCCCACATCCACGCCCTGCGTCGGCTCCGACAGCGCAAGAATGCGCGGCGACAGGGAAAGCCATTTGGCAATCAGCGCCTTCTGCTGGTTGCCGCCGGAAAAGCTCCCAAGCAGCATGCCCGGCTCGGCAGGAGCCACGCCGGACGTGCGGACCACCGTCTCGACATGCTGTCGAAGCGACCGGCGCATCAGCCGCAGCGCCTGCGTGAAGCCCGGCAGGGCGGGCAAGGCGATGTTCTCGGCTAGGCTCAGCCCGCCGACCCCAGATTTCCGCAACCGGTCGTCGGGCAGCAGGAACACCTCCTGCGCCATCAGGTCCCGCAACGGGGTTGCGGCCAAGTCGATCTCGACCGGCCCATCGCGTCCCGGCCCTTGCAGCAGCCCGGTCCGAGCCTGCGAAGCCCCAGTCAGCAGTTCGGGCACGCTAGCCGCACCCGAGCCGATTAACCCGGTCACGCCGAGAATCTCGCCTGACGCGACGCTGAACGTGCAATCGGCCACTCCGCGACCCGAAAGGCCGCTGACCTGCCAGGTCTCATCGCGGCGCAGGCGCTCCGTGTCTCCGCGGCGCACGTGATGATGCTGCAGCGTCCGGCCAACGATGGCCTCGATGATCTCGTCCCGTCCGGTCGCGCGCGTGTCGAAAGCGGCCACCTTGCGTCCGTCCCGCAGGACGATGATCCGGTCGGTGATCTCGCGCACCTCGTCGATGTCGTGCGCGACGAAGATGATGCTGCCCCCTGCCCCGGCAAAGCCGCGCAGCAGCGCGAACAGCTTCGCCACCCCAGCGGCAGGCAGGAAGGGTGTCGGCTCGTCCAGGATCAGCACCTGCCCCTCGGCTGCTCCGCCGAGGGTCTCGACCGCGCGGACCACAGCGACCAGACAGCGGGCGGCCAGGCTGAGACTGTCGACCCTCGCATCCAGCGGGAAATCCAGCCCGAAACGCCGCAGCGCCTGTGCGACCGACGCGCGAAGCTCTTTCCATGGGATCGACACGCCGGAAAGCGCACGGCGGTCGGTCAGAAGAAAATTCTCCAGGATCGTCATGTCGTTCACCAGGCCGAGATCCTGATGGACGAAGGCGATGCGGCTGCCCGTCCCCGCCACGTCGGCGGTGACGGGAACGCCGTGCAGCGCCAGCGTCTCGATGCTGTCCGGTCGGTGAAACCCGGCCAGGCACTTGATCAGCGTGGATTTGCCCGAGCCGTTGTGCCCGAGCAGCCCGAGGATCTCACCCCGCGCCAGATCGAACGAGACCCCGTCCAGCACGAGCGCCGGGCCGAAGGACTTGCCCATTCCGACGATGCGAAGCGCCGGTGCGACCGGGGCGGGATCGCTCACTTCGACAGGCCCCACAGGTCGGCGAAGCCCCTGATATGCGCATCGCCGTAGCCCGCATCGTAAGTCGCCGGAACGCCGGCGCTCGCCACGTTCGAAGCATCGAAGATGTAGAGCGGCACGTTCAGCACCGGGTTCGCCTCGACTCCACAGAGCATGCGCATGTCGTAGTCAAGCGCCGCCCGGCCGATCCAGCCGACGCTTTCGCCGATGTCCATCTCGACCTTGCCGTCGCGCACCATGTCCAGTACGAAGGGCGTGCCGTTGAACGAGGCGATCTTCACATCCGGCCGCCCGGCGAGATTCAGCGCGGGCAGGACGAACTGGCTCATCCCGTCATAGAAGGGCACGACGTAGTTGATGGCCGGGTCCGACAGCAGCGCCGATTGCACCGACTGCGTCATGCGGGTCGACCAGTCGGCCAGCGGCACGTTCAGCAACGTATAGCTGCTTTCCGTGCCGTATTTCACGAAGGTTTTTTCGATAGCCTCTTTCGCGTATTTGGCGGAACTGACCTCGTCGGAGTGCACGAAGAGGATCTTGGCCTTGCCTTCGGTCTTGGCAATCGCCCAAGCGGAGGCAAGCTCCATCGACGCCGAGAAAGGCGCAAGCGAGGCACCATCGACGAAGGCAGGGACGGGTTCGTTGGCGTCATACCAGTGCGAGACGGTGACCTTCACGCCCGCAGCGCGGGCGGCCTCGATCTGCGGCTGCAGCATTTCCGGGATCGGCGCGGTCGACAGGTCGATCAGGTCGTAGCCTTCGGCCACGGCCAGCTCTATCCCGCGGATCCACTGCTGCACGTCGAACTGGTTGTCGAAGACCCGCAGGTCGAACCCGACTTCGCCTGCGGCCGATTTCATCGCATTGGCGACATTAGCGCTGAAGGGATTGGCCTGGGTCATTGGGATGACCATGATCTTCTTGCCGGCCAGGCAGGCCTTGGCGTCGAAAGCGGGACCGGGGGCGACGAACTCGCCCGGCGACTGATGCTTCTTGACCAGCGCCTTGGCAGCATCGACCCCCGACTCTTGGGCAATCGCTGCGCCCAAACCAAAGGCAGTCAACCCGAGGAACATAGACACGACGGATGGAAAAAGCGGATTGTGTGTCGACATAAGGTAGCCTCCCATTGAAGAAATGACCGATATTGTTTTTCTTATGCACGCTATCGACACACCGTCAGCACCACAAATAGACAAGGGCTATTTCTAACATAGTCAGAGTGGAATGCCCCGCAAAACGCCGCGCGGTCAGGACGCTCGGTGTTGATTTCCGCCGAGAACT
>NZ_DDFB01000126.1:0-71315 GCF_002336885.1 Novosphingobium sp. UBA1939
TGCTGTGCGCGGTGTTCGTGCCGACGCTGTTCATCACCGGCATTTCGGGCGCGTTCTACCAGCAATTCGCGGTGACCATCTCGACCGCGACGGTGATTTCGCTGCTGCTGTCGCTGACCCTGTCGCCGGCCGCCGCCGCGCTGCTGCTCCGCCCCAAGCACGGGTCTGCCGCCAACGATCCGGCCGCACCGCGTTGGAAGCGCGTGCTGGCCCAAGCCGGGGATCGCTTCAACACCGGCTTCGATCGCCTGTCCGATCGCTATGGCCGCCTCACGCGCTGGCTGCTGGCCCGCCGCAAGAAGGTGCTGGCGACCTATGCCGCGCTGATCGTCGCCACGATCGGCCTGTTCTGGGCGACGCCCGGCGGGTTCATTCCGGCGCAGGATCAGGGATACTTCCTGGCGGTGGTGCAACTGCCGCCCGGGGCCTCGCTGGAGCGCACAGACGCGGTGACGCGCGAGGTCGCGGCCAAGATCCTGCCGATCAAGGGCTTGCGCGGCGCGGTGATGTTCGCCGGGTTCCACGGCCCTTCCCAGACATCGGCGCCCAATTCGGCCGCGATCTACTTCCCCTTCAAGAGCTTTGCCGAACGCGGTGCGGAAGGCGTGACTTATGCCGGGATCATGGAGCAGGCGGGCAAAGCCGTCGAAGGCTATGACAAGGCGCGCATCCTGCTGGTGCCGCCGCCGGTCATCCAGGGCATCGGTGCGGCCGGCGGCTATCGCTACATGCTGCAGGATCGCGAAGGCCGGGGCTACGACGCGCTGAACAAGGTGGCTGGCGACGTGATCGCCAAGGCCAATCAGACGCCCGGCCTCAGCCAGGTCTATACGCTGTTCGATGTCGGCACCCCGCGCGTGTTCGCGGATGTCGATCGGCGCAAGGCCGATCTGCTGGGCGTGCCGCCCGAACGCGTGTTCGAAGCGATGCAGGTTTATCTCGGCTCCGCATTCGTCAACGATTTCAACCTTCTGGGACGGACTTATCGCGTAACAGCGCAAGCCGATGCCGACCATCGCGGTTCGGTGGCGGACATCGCCAACCTCAAGACCCGTTCGAACTCCGGGCAGATGGTGCCGATCGGATCGGTCTCCACCTTCCGCGACAAGACCGGCCCCTATCGCGTGGTCCGCTACAACCTCATGCCGGCGGTCGAAATCGACGGCAGCACCGCGCCGGGTTATTCGACCGGGCAATCGCTGACGACGATGGAAGCGCTTGCCGCATCGACCGTGCCCGCCGGCTATGGCGGCGAATGGACCGACATCGCCTTTCAGCAGAAGACCGCCGGGAACACCGCTGGCGTGGTCTTCGCCATGGCCGTGTTCTTCGTCTTCCTGGTGCTCGCGGCGCAATATGAAAGCCTGACGCTGCCGCTGGCGATCATCCTGATCGTGCCGATGTGCCTGTTCGCGGCGATGCTGGGCGTGAACCTGCGGGGCATGGACAACAACATCCTGACCCAGATCGGCCTTGTCGTGCTGATCGCGTTGGCCGCCAAGAATGCGATCCTGGTGGTCGAGTTCGCCAAGCAGGCGGAAGAGGATCGCGGCCTTTCGCCCGTGGAAGCGGCGGTCCACGCCGCCCGCGCGCGCCTGCGCCCGATCTTGATGACGAGCTTCGCCTTCATCCTCGGCGCGGTGCCGCTGGTGGTGGCGAGCGGGGCAGGGGCGGAACTGCGGCAGGCGCTGGGCACGGCGGTGTTCTTCGGCATGACCGGCGTCACCGCGTTCGGCCTGCTGTTCACGCCCACCTTCTACGTGGTCTGCCGGGGCCTGGGCGAGCGCCTGGGCCGTGGCCGCCGCGCCGCTGCCGCCTTCGCGCCGCAGCCGGCCGAATAAGGAACTGCGATGATGATCCGGAAATTGCTTCCCCTGTTGCTGGGCGCCTCGGCGCTCAGCGCCTGCGCCACGGTGCCAGCCTACACGCCCCCTGTCGCGCCGCAGGCGGCCGCCGGGCCGTTCCTGGGCAGCGCCTCGCCAACCGTCAGCACGGCGGCGACGGCGGACCGCTGGTGGACGTTGTATCATGATGCCCGGCTGGACCGGCTGGTCGAGGACACGCTGGCGCAGAATGCCGACGTGCGCGTGGCCGTGGCGCGGATCGAGCGGGCACGGGCGCAGCTGCGCGGCGCGCGGTCGCAAAGGCTGCCGCAAACCGGGGTCACCACTTCGGCCGACTATGGCCGCTCTGCCGCCGCGCAGACGCCGGTTGGCGTGGACCGCGAAAGCTGGACGTTCGATGGCGGTCTCGATGTATCCTACGAAGTCGATCTGTTCGGCCGCGTGAAAAGCGGGATCACCGCCGCGCGCGGCGATCTGGAAGCGGCCGAAGCGGACGCCGCCGCCGTGCGCGTGGCGGTGATCGCGGATACGGTGCGCGCCTATTTCGACGTGACCACCTCCGCCGAGCGGCTGGCGGTGGCGCAGCAGACCGTGGCGCTGCTCGACCGGTCAATCCGCATCACCACCGCGCGGTTCGAGGTGGGGCGGTCGGACCGGCTCGACGTGATCCGCGTGACCGCGCTGCGCGATCAGCAGCAGGCGCAGATCCCCGCGCTTCAGGCGGACCGCGATGCCGCGCTGTTTCGGCTGGCGACGCTGACCGGCCGGACGCCGCAGGCGCTACCGTCCGAGATCGCCAGCGCCGGCACGGTCACGCCCGCGCTGGCCCAGCCGATCCCGGTGGGCGATGGCGCGGCGCTGCTGGCGCGGCGGCCCGACGTCAAGGCGGCGGAGCGGCGCCTGTCCGCCGATGCCGCGCGCGTCGGCGTAGCCACGGCCGACCTCTATCCCCGGATCACGCTGGGCGGGTCGATCGGCGCAACGGCGCTGGGCGGCGCGAACCCGTTCACTGGCGGGCCGTTCCGCTGGCTGCTGGGTCCGCTCATCAACTGGTCGTTTCCCAACCAGGAACCGGTGCGGGCGCGGATCGCGGCGGCCAAGGCCGATAGCGCGGCATCGCTGGCGCAGTTCGATGGCACCGTTTTGCGCGCGCTGGAGGAAACCGAACGGGCGCTGGCGTCCTACAGCCATGCGCTGGAGCGCGAACAGACGCTGGCGTCCGCGCGCGATGCGGCGGCGCGCGCGGCGGCGATCAGCGTTGCGCGGCAGCGGGAAGGGCGGATCGACTTCCTGACCCTGCTCGACGCGCAGCGCACGCTGGCTAGCGCCGATGCCGATCTCGCAGCGGCCAAGCGCGCTGTGGCCTTCGCGCAAGTGGACGTGTTCCGCGCTCTGGGCGGTGGCTGGGAAGCGGCTTCACCGCCACGCGCCTGACAACGAAGGCGCCGGCGCCTGGACGGTTGCGGAGGCCATGGCGCCCGCCTTGTCGAGACAAGCGGTGATCGACAAATCGATGGCTTCGGTGCGCGAGGCGATGGCCGATGGCGCCTCGGTGATGATCGGCGGGTCCGGCACGTCCGGCATGCCGGACGAACTGATCGAGGCGCTGATCGTTCGTTCGTTCGGCCTGCTCGGTATTGGGTCGGAAGGGGCATCGGTCGGAGAGATGATCGACGGGCTCACGCTCGATGCCTTGCAGGGGCTGACCGGCGTGCCACTGCGCATGGCCGTGCCGGCGGGGTAATGCCGTCTCAAACGGAAACTGGAAGCGCAGGCGCATCGCCAAAAACCCTATCCGACAGGCTCAGCCCGTCCAGCCGGCATCCGCAAGCCGCGATCTGAGATTGAAGACGTCGAGGCTCAGCTCGCCGGCGGCAAGCCGCTCGCGGATGGCTGCCTCTTTGGCGGTGCGCAACCTGGCCTTGTCCAGAACCGCCCGCGCTGCATCGCGCTTGACGATGCACACTCCGTCATCATCCGCTACCACCACATCACCGGGGCAAACCGACGCACCCGCGCACACGATCGGCGTGTCAATCGTTCCAAGCGTGGCCTTGACCGTGCCTTGCGCATAAATTGCCTTGGACCACACCGGGAAGTTCATCGCTTCCAGCTCTGCCGTATCCCGTACCCCGGCATCGATGATCAGCCCCGCGCAGCCCCGGGCCTTGGAAGCGACCGCCAGAAGATCCCCGAAATAGCCATCCTCGCACGGAGAGGTAGGAGCTACGACCAGGACATCGCCCGGTCTGACGCGTTCCAGCGCAACATGGATCATCCAGTTGTCGCCCGGTGGCACCGTAACGGTAAACGCAGTGCCCGCGATGCGGGCTCCCCTGAACACGGGCCGCATATGGCTTGCCATCAAGCCGGTGCGATCTTGCGCCTCATGAACAGTGGCTACGCCTTCGGATGCCAGGCCGGAGATAACGTCCGGATCCAGTGGCAGTATCGCGCCAGCCTTACTTCCTGCGCCCATAGCGTGATTGCTCCCTCGTCCCTTTCCGCGGCGCGCGGCGCCGCCGAGTGGACCGGAACGCGCGCCTTGCGAATTGGTATACGATAACATTATACAATGTCGACCAAGAAACGGGCGGTGATGCGGACAATCGATGAAACCCGGCGATACCGTTTGCGTGGCGCGACACGGTTGACGGCATTCTGATGGCTATGCCGAAGCCCGCTTCGCCACATGTTCGCCGCAACGCGGCACCTAGCGCGCCGCCTTCGCGGGCCATCCCGCTTACCGTTGGGGCGTGCTTCTTCATGGAAGGGCTCGACGCGACGATCATCGCGACCTCGCTGCCGCAGATTGCCCATGCGATGAATGTGCCGGCAACGACTATCGGCGTTACGTTGACCGCCTATCTCATCAGCGTGTCGATGTGGATGGCGGCCAGCGGCTGGCTGGCCGACCGCTTTGAAGCAAGGCGAGTGTTCGTCCTTGCCATCATGGTGTTTGCCCTTGGCACGGCCGTTTGCGGCTTCAGCGCCAACCTGGCCCAGCTTGTGACCGGACGGTTCATTCAGGGGATGGGCGGCGCGATGATGACCCCGGTGGGGCGGCTCATCCTGGCCCGCAGCTTCCCGCGTGACCAGTTGGTTCAGGCGATGAGTTACATGATCGTGCCCGGCCTGATGGGGCCATTGCTGGGGCCGGTGGTGGGCGGCTGGATCACCAGCTATCTGGACTGGCGATGGATATTCTTCGCGAATCTCCCGCTGGCCTTGGGCGGCATGGCGCTGGCGATGCGGTTCCTGGATCGGATGCCCGCCACGCAAACGCCACGGTTCGACTGGTGGGGCTTCGCCTTGGTGGCACTGGCGCTGGTGGCCTTCCAGACCGGCCTTGAGGCGATTGCGGAGAAGGGAGCGTTCACCGGTGCCGCGCAACTGGGCTTGGCCGTGGCGCTGGTCGCCATGGCGGCCTATTGGCGGCATGCCGGTCGGCCGGACCCCATCCTTGATTTCCGCCTGATGCGCTATCGCACCTTTGCCGTCGCGGTGCTGGGTGGTGCCTGGTCCCGCATCGTTCTTGGCGCGACGATGTTTCTCTTTCCGCTTTATTTTCAACTGGGGCTGGGCGCGTCGCCGATTGAGGCCGGGTATCTGATGGCAGCGCTGGCAATCGGGCAGATCGCGCTGCGGCTGGTGCTTGATCCGCTGCGGCGGCGCCTTGGCCTCCGACTGCTCCTGATCGGCAATTGCATCGCGCTGGCCGCGATGCTGTTGCTGTTCCTGCCGATGCTTGAGGGCATCTCGCTGTGGTTGCTGGGAGCGTTTCTGTTCGGCTTCGGGATGTTGCAGGCGATCCAGCTTTCCCTTCTGGGGGCGCTGAACTTTTCGGGCATTCCGGCGACGGAACTGGGCCGGGCAACATCGTTGGCGGCGGTGGCGCAGCGCCTGGCGATGGCCGCCGGCATCAGCCTTTGCGCGATCATGCTTGGCCACACGCGCGCCGGGGCTACCATTCCGCGCGGCAGCTTTTCCATGCCGCTGATAGCGCTGGCGGCGATGCTGGTACTTTCAGCGTTGAGCTTCCGCTTCCTCCGCGAGGGCGATGGCGACGATCTGATAGATCGCCGCTGACGGGCAGCACGTTACCCGGGTGCAGCCTGCGATTTTTCGAGGCGAGCGGCGAGCGCAAGCAACAGGGCGGCACCCGCCGCCGCGCTCAGGGGGGCAATCAGCAAGGAGGACCGAAGGGCGGCCGTTCCCCATGCGGCCGAAAGCTGATCGTTTATCATCCCCACGGCCAGCGGGCCGATGCTTTGTCCCACCAGATTGAAGATCAGCAGGTAGAGCGCGACGCCGGTGGCGCGCAGCCCGCTGTCCAGCAGGCTGAGCAGCAGCGCGAACAGACACGGCGTTATCGCGCTCATCAGCAGCGTGTCGGCGGCCAGACCCATATGCCACCAGCTCGGCGCATCGGCGAACAGCAGCAACAGTTCGGCGGGTATGATGCCAAGGCAGAACAGCATCGGAGCCCAGGCGAGCCAGCGCTGGTCAAAGCGCATAAGCCCCGTCACGATCAGTCCTCCGGCTATGCTGCCGGCAACGCCGACGAGGCCCTTGTAGGTGCCCAGCAAGGCGCCGGTTGTCGCTGTATCGAGCCCCCGCAGGCGCACCATGAAGCTGGGTAACCAAGCCAGCATCGCGCCGAAATTCACACTGACCATGACGCTGGCAAGGCATAGCAGGGCAAAGCCGGGTGTGCCGGCCACCTGCCGGGTGGCGCGCCAGATGCTTGATGCGGCGTGCGTCGCGGCCGGCGTTCCGGCCTTCGCGTGCGCCGGGTCAACCCGGCTTTCGCGCACGATCAGCAACGTCAGCGTGGCGACGCCCAGCCCTGCCAACCCCATGAAGGCGTAAGCCGCGCGCCAGCCCTGTTCTGCGGTGATCCTGCCGATGATCGGATAACAGATCATGATGGCGACAGGACCGCCCGCGGCAAAGACCGCCATGGCCAGCACCCGGTATCGGCCGCCGAACGTGTCGCCGATCAGGGCGGAGGCTGGCGCCATATTGCTTGCCTCGCCCATACCCAGTCCGATTCGCGCGGCCAGGAGCTGGGCAAGGTTCTGGGCAAAGCCGGTCGCTGCGGTAACAAGGCTCCAGAACGTCAGACCGGATACAATGATGCCACGGCGGTTTGTCCGGTCGGCCAGCCAGGCAATCGGCAGGCTGCACACCGAATAGACGATCATGAAGGCCGGCCCCATCAGCACGCCCAGCATCAGATCCGAGATGGGGATCTCCTGCTGGATCTGCGGCAGCAGCAGCCCCAGCATGTTGCGATCAACAGTGTTGAGCCCGACGATGCAGGACAGGACCAGCAAGGAGGCGATGGCGCGCGGAGATGGGCGCGGGGCATCGCTGTTCAATGGACGATCGCCTTTGTCTCCAGGAATTCCTCGAAGCCCCAGACGCCGTATTGCCGGCCGTTGCCCGAGCGGCGATAGCCGCCGAACGGCGCGGCCCCGGTCCATGGAGGGTAGTTGATGTTCACCCATCCGGCGCGGATGGCCCCGGCGACACGCCGCGCCAGCACCGGGTCCGGCGTTTCGACATAGGCGGAAAGTCCGAAATCCGTGCTGTTCGCGATACGGATCGCATCGTCGATATCGGAATAGCACAGGATGCAGAGCACCGGCCCAAAGATTTCCTCTTGCGCGATCCGGGCATCGGGCGCGACCGGGCCGAAGATGGTCGGCCGCACGAAATAGCCGTTGTCCACATGCGAGGGGCGCCCGGGGCCTCCCGTCAGCAAGGGCTGGCCTTCCGCGATGGCCCGCTCGATAGTGGCATTGACCCGCTCGAACTGCGCTTTGTTGGCCAGCGGCCCATAGGTCACCCCGGGTTGGTCGGGCGGGCCGACCATCAGTTTCTGTGCCGCCGCAACCGCGATCGCGGCGGCTTCGTCAAAACGATCTGCGGGTACGATCAGCCGGGTCGGCGCCGCGCAGGTCTGCCCGGCGTTCATCATGCAGATATGCACGCCCTTGGTGATCGACTCTGCAAAATCGGCGTCGGGCAGGATCACATTCGGCGATTTCCCACCGAGTTCCTGGTGGATGCGCTTGATGCCCGCCGCGGCGGCCGCGGCCATGGCGCCACCCCCGGCCACCGAACCGGTCATCGATATCATGGCGACATCCGGGTGTTCGGCCAGCCTGCGGCCGCAATCGACACCGCGTCCGTTGATCAGATTGAACACGCCGGCGGGGATGTCGGCTTCGGCCATGGCTTCCGCCAGCAGCAAACCGCACAGTGGAGCGTGTTCGCTGGGCTTGACCACGACCGTGCAGCCGGCGGCAATGGCGGGAACGGCCTTGCACAGCATCTGGCTGACAGGCGCATTCCAGCTGGTGATGGCCGCCACGACGCCCACCGGTTCCCTAACCAGCTCTATCCTGTCGCCCAGCGCTTCCGAAAAGCGATAGCCCGGCAGCAAATCGATGATGCTGTCGAAATGCGAAAGGCACATGGCGGTCTGCCCCTGCGCCACCATCGGCGTCAGTCCGATTTCGCGCACAAGGTGGTCGGCGATCCCGGGCGCCGCCTTTGCAAATGCCGCGCGCATTCGCTGGATCAGTTCCAGCCGATCCGCCACGTTGCTGGACTGCCAGACATCAAAAGCAGCACTTGCCGCGCGGACAGCTCGATCCGCATCCTCGATCGTGCCCATGGCGGCATGGCCGATCGGTGTCAGGTCGGATGGGCAGAGCACCGTCACCCGGCCTTCGCCGCAGGACTCTACCCACTCCCCACCGATGTAAAATCGTTGTGCGTCCAAAGCGTCTGCCCTCTCGCCCGCTAACACAATATTTGAAATTGTAATACAATCACGTATCACAATTTCGGGAGGGCCGGCAATGACGCGCGTTCAACAGGCGGACTATGTTATCGTTGGGGCGGGTTCGGCGGGATGCGTCCTGGCAAATCGCTTGTCGGAAGGCTCCGATGCCAGTGTCATCCTGATCGAAGCGGGCGGGAAGGGGCGCCACCCGCTGATCAAGGTTCCGTTTGCCTTCATGCAGCTTCAATACGTGAAGCGGCTTTCGTGGAACTACTGGAGCGAGCCGGAACCCGCGCTGGACGGGCGCAGGCTGTGGCTGCCACGCGGCAAGTGTCTCGGGGGCACTTCAGCGATCAACGGCATGGTCTATTCGCGCGGGCATCCGGCTGATTATGACGAATGGGCGGCGCTCGGCGCTGCCGGATGGGGGTGGGACGGGGTGTTGCCCTATTTCATCCGCTCGGAAAGGAGTTGGCGCGGCGCCAGCGCCTATCACGGGGGCGATGGGCCGCTCAGCGTCAATCCTGTCGATGTTGCCGGGCCGATCACCGATGCCACGCTGCAGACCGCGCGTAACCTGGGCTATCCCGTACTGGACGATCAGCACGGGCCAGGCGCGGGCGAGGGCTTCGCGCCGCCTGAAGTGACAGTGCACCGAGGCAAGCGCGCCAGCGCGGCCTCGCAATATCTGGCTCCCGCGATGCGGCGCGCCAATGTGACGGTGCTGACGGGCGGGCTGGTGACGCGCGTCATCCTCGAGAACGGCCGCGCCACCGGCGTGGAAGTGGCGGACGGGACCGGCAGACGCATCATCCGGGCGGGGCGGGAAGTCATTCTGTCAGCCGGCGCCTACAATTCGCCGAAGCTGCTGCTGCTTTCCGGGATCGGTCCGGCGCAGGACCTGCGCGCCCATGGCATCGCTGTCGCGGTCGATCTGCCCGGCGTTGGCCGCAATCTGCAGGAGCATCCGCTCTGCGGGGTGGGCTATGCGTTGAACCAGCCCGTCGGATTTGAGAACGCCCTCCGGTTCGATCGCCTTGCCGCGACCATGATGAAATACGCGCTGGGTCTGGATCGGGCGGCGGCCCAGTTGCCGGTGACGAGCTTCGGGTTCATTCGCACCCGCGATGGTCTGGATCGGCCCGACATCAAGGCCAACATCTATCCCACCCGTCTGGACGGCCGGGTATGGTTTCCCGGCATACGCAAGGGCGCCGGGCACGCGATGACCGCCTTTTGCGTGCTGTTGCGGCCGGAAAGCAGAGGTTCCGTGCGGCTGCGGTCTTCCGACGCGGCCGATCCGCCCGAAATCCGCATCAACATGTACCAGGACCAGCGCGATCTCGAGACGATGCGCCGCGCGGTGCGCAAGATGCGCGCTTTCTTCTCGGCCGATCCGCTGGGCAACATGATCGGAGAGGAGCTGATGCCGGGCGCGGGCATCGCATCGGACCGCGAGATCGATGCCTACAACCGCAAGACCAGCATCCTTGCCCATCACGCATCGGGTAGCTGCGCGATGGGGCAGGGCGAGGATGCCGTGGTCGACCCGCGGTTGCGGGTTCGCGGGATCGAGGGGCTGCGCGTGGTGGATGCATCGGTGATGCCGCGCGTGATCGGCGGCAACACCAATGCGCCGGTTATCATGATTGCCGAAAAGGCGGCCGACATCATCCGTGGCCGCCCCGCTCCGTCATCGCCCGGCGCGGCGCAGGGGTGAGCTTACAGGCCCCGCGCTTCCAGCGTCTCCAGCAGCAGCCGTTCGAAGGATTCGCGCCGGTTGCGGCGGACCGCCAGCAGATTGGCGCGGTCCTGTTCCTTCAGCGCTTCGACCAGTTCATGCTTGTTGACCACCTTGCGTTCCTCGCTGGCGCGGCGGGGTAGCGGCAACAAGGCCCGATAGCGGTCGGTCAGCGCCCATAGACGCATGGCTTCGCGCACGATGGTTTTCTTGGGCGAGAGGTTGAAGATCTCCATGTGAAAATCGTGGTGCGCGTTCCACCAGTTGGAGCGGTCGCCCTGGTCGAGCAGTTCCTCCAGCCGTTCCGCGCGCTTCGACAAGGCGTCGAGCAATTCCGCATCGGGCCATTCCACTGTCTTCAGCAGTTCGTCTTCGACAAGGTGCCGCAACGTGAACAGTTGTTCCGCCTCGTCCCGCGACAGGCGGGTGACGAAAAAGCCCCGATTGGGATCGTGTTCTATAATTCCTTCCGAGCTCAGCAGCTTGAGCGCTTCGCGCACCGGCACCCGGCTGGCATTGAACTGTTCGGCCAGTTCGGTCTGCCCCAGGCGCATCCCCGGCGCCATGGTTCCCCGCGCGATCAGGGATCGCAATTCCCCGGCGATCTTGGCGGGAACACCGCGTCCGGATTTTGAAATCTCGTCCATTCACATTCCTTCGGTCGCTTTGCCATGGCCCGTCAATCCACGCAGGGCCAGCGGCGGCGGCGTGGCATCTGCTTTAGCGGTGTGTTCAGCAAAAATGTAGGCATTTTGCCCGCGCCTCCAAAGCGATCCACAGGAATGGCTAAGGTCAGGATCGGATTACACCGCGCCATGCGGCGCGCGATTGCGAAGGGTTGACCATTGAACCTAGATAGGTATACGAAATTGTATTCTTAACAGACCAAGCGGCGGAATCGCGCGGGAGAGGGCTTGCTTCATGATTGTCGATTGCCATGGGCACGTCAGCGCGCCCGCCGAACTGTGGGTCTACAAGTCGCTGCTGCTTTCGCATCGCGGCGAACATGGCAAGCGCTTCCCCGATCTGACGGATGAGGAAATCCTGTCGCACACCAATAAGAAGGAAATGGCCCCCTGCGGCCATCTGGACATGCTGGACCGTGTCGGCACGAACTACCAGCTGCTCAGCCCGCGCCCCTTCCAGATGATGCATTCGGAAAAGCCCGGATTTCTCGTGCATTGGTTCACCGAAGCCACCAACGATATCATTGCACGGCAATGCCAGCTGCTGCCCAACCGCTTCGCGCCGATCTGCGGCCTGCCGCAAGTGGCGGGCGAGCCGATCGAGAACGTGCTGCCGGAACTGGAGCGCTGCGTGAAGCGGCTGGGCTTCAAGGGCTGCTTGCTCAACCCCGACCCTTACGAAAATTCGGGCATCGAGCCGCCGCCGATGGGCGATCGCTACTGGTATCCGCTCTATGAAAAGCTGTGCGAACTGGATGTGCCCGCGCATATCCACTCGGCCGGATCGCGCTCGGCCCGCGCGCCCTACACGCTCAACTTCCTGCTGGAAGAAACCATGGCGGTTTACGGGCTGATCGAAAGCGACGTGTTCCGGGATTTTCCGGAGCTGAAGATCGTGTGCAGCCACGGTGGCGGCGCGATCCCCTATCATATTGGCCGCTTCCGTGCGTCGGCGATCCGCCGGGGCGAGGATTTCGTCGAGAAGATGCGCAATATCTATTACGATACGGTGCTCTACTCCGAAGAGGCGCTGCGGCTGCTGATCAAGACCGTGGGCGCCGATCGCTGCCTGTTCGGAGCCGAATGCCCCGGCGTCGGCTCCGCGGTTGATCCGCACACCGGGCGGACGCTGGATGACATTGCCCCGTTCATCACCGGCTTCGATTGGCTCAGTGATGCGGAAAAGGACGGGATCATGTTCGGCAACGCCACCCGTCTGTTCCGGCTTGAGGTGCCCGCCGCATGAGCAGCGTTGCCGAAGCCTTGCGGCGGCTGCAGGCGATAGACACGTGCGCGCTTTCCGACGCGCTGGACCGGCTGGGATTGTCCGGACAGGTAACCGGGCTGCGGCGCGAAGCCGGCGACGGGCGCATTGCGGGCGTCGCCGTTACCATGAAGCTGGGCGTGGGCGATCCGCCCCCAGGCCCGCCTCGCCACCTTGGCACCACCGCGATCGAGGCATCGGACGTGCATTCGATCATCGTCGTGGAACAGCGCACCGGGGTGGAAGCGGGTTGCTGGGGCGGGTTGCTGACGCGCGGTGCGCAGAAGGCGGGCGTACGCGCGGTGATCGCCGACGGGCCGGTGCGCGATATCGACGAGGCGCGCGACCTGGGTTTTCCGATCTTCACCAACCAGTTGACCTGCTACACCGCGCGATCGCGCGTGGTGGAAAAGGGCACCAACGTACCCGTTGAAATCGGCGCTGTGGTGGTGGCTCCCGGCGATTATATTGTCGCGGATGGCAGCGCGGTGATCGTCATCCAGCCGGCAAACCTGGATGCCGTGCTGGAAGCGGCGGAGGATATCTGCCGGCGTGAAGCGGGCATGATCGCGGAAATCGAGCGCGGCACGCGGATGAGCGACGTGCTGGCCGGCAATTACGAAAACATGCTGAAAAAGGTCTGACATGGTAGAGGATCGCAACGTCGCACGGGCTCTCGCGCTTGACACGGCCACATTGTCAGACGCGCTCGACCGGCTGGGTATCGTGGGCCAGTGCTATCGGATTTCCGGTCGTGACCCCTCGTTCGAGATGGCCGGGCGCGCCTATACCATGCGGTGTGGGCCGGCGGCGAACCCGCCGGGAACCGTCGGCGACTATATCGACGATATCCCTGCCGGCAGCGTGGTGGTGATCGACAATGGCGGCCGGGAAGATGCCACCATCTGGGGCGATATCCTGACCGAGATTGCGCACCGGCGCGGGATCGCCGCCACCGTGATCGACGGGATCAGCCGCGATGTCGCGCTGTGCCGCACGCTCGGCTACCCGGTGTTCAGCAAGGGCCACTGGATGCGGACGGGCAAGGACCGGGTGCAGGTGGAACAGATGGAATGCGTGGTCAATATCGGCGGCGCGCGGGTGGCGCCGGGCGATATCATGCGCGGCGATGCGGATGGGGTGCTGGTCCTGCCACAAGCGCACGAAGACGCCGTGCTGGATGCCGCGGAAGAGATTTCCGCCGCCGAAGAGCGTATCCGTGCGGCATGTCGCGGCGGAATGCGGCTGGACGAAGCCCGCCGCCAGTTCAAGTACCATTCGCTGCAAACGCGCCGGGCGGAATAGCGCCTGCCCGCAGGCGCGCCGCCCGGCACTATTCGTCGGACTGGAACACCAGCTCCAGTGCCGCCTCGATCGATGCCCGCGTGGCGAGATAGTCCGCAATCAGCGCCGCGCGATCGCGGGCGGCCAGCGCATCGATCAATTTGCGTTCGGGGCTTTCGCCGAAGGTGCGCGGCATGAGCGCGCGATAGCGATCGGTCAGGCGCCACAGACGGGTGGCTTCGCGCAAAAGCACCTTCTGGGGCGATAGATCGAACAGCGCATAACGCATGTTTTCCAGCGCCTTGGCCCACTCATTGAAATCGCGGACCTGGTCAAGAGCGTCCACCCGGTCAAACTGTGCGCGCAATTCCGCGATCTTGGCCGCATCCGGCCATTCCGCCGTCGTGAGCAGTTGTGTTTCCAGCCAGCGGCGCAGCTTGTAGAGCTGGCGCGCTTCTTCCAGTTCCAGCGGCGCGACGAAATATCCGCGATTTTGATCGTGCAGCAGGAAGCCCTCGGTCGCGAGCAGCTTGAGCGCTTCGCGGATGGGAACCTTGCTGCGGCCGAAACGGTCGGCCAGCTGGCTTTGGCCGAGATGTTCGCCGGGCAGCAAGGTACCGCGCACGATCAAGGCGCGAAGTTCGTCGGCAACAGCGGTTGGCAAGGATCCGTTCAATTCGTCGCTCAGCATCAATCCGCCATCCAGTTCAAAATCCAAAAGCAGGCCAAGCGACACCTTAGGCGGCCGCGGCGCGCAACGCGAGACGGATCATGCAGCCCGCTGCGCCAACCCCTGTCCGCCGGCCGCTCTCGCGGCTTCGTTCACCCTTCGCGGTGCGGGCTCACCGTGACATGGATGGCACCCTCCGTTCCGCGTCCGGCGGTTGCGAGAATGGCATCGTGCACCAGCGCCAGCGGGAAATCATGGCTGCACAGCTTTTCGATCGGCCAGCGCCCGCTTGCCACGATATCGAGCGCGGTTTGCACGGCGCGATAGCTGTGGCCACGCGGCGCGCGGACCGTCAGATAGCGCTTCTTTACCTCGCCGAGCGGCACCGATGCCCCCAACCCGTTCAGGCTGAGCCAGGCGCCCTTCGCGGCAAGCGATACGGCTTGTTCGGCGATGCGCCCGTCGGGATCGCCGGTGGTGTCCACCACCACATCCACTCCGGCACCGCCGGTGGCCCGCATGACGATCCCCGCCAGGTCTTCCTGTTCGACATCCACCGAAATATCCGCGCCCAGCTCCAGCGCCAGATCGAGCCGCGCCCGGTCGCGCGACATGCCGGCGATGATCACCGTCATGGCCCCCGCCACCTTGGCCGCCAAGGCGCAGCTCAGGCCCTGCTGGCCCGGTCCGAAGACCAGCACGGTCTTGCCGATCCCCGCCCCGCCATCGAACACCGCCCATTGCACGCCATTGCCCAACGGCACGGCCATGGTGGCGTGCCGCGCGGACATCTGCGGGGGAATCCGGTGGATGACCGCGTTGGGGGCAAGATACATGTGCTCGGCAAAGCCGCCCCAGAGATGCGGTGCGATGTCGGCGTTGCACGTGCCATAGCGCAAGGTGTTGAACCGGTCCTTCACGTTGAAGAAATCGGCTTCCATGCACAGCCGGAAATCCCCCTGGCGGCACCAGTGGCAGTGCCAGCAGGGGAGATATTCGTGCAGGGCAATGCGGTCGCCGGGTTTCACGCCCCATCGCGTGGCGGCGGCGGCGCCCACTTCGGAGACGGTGCCCACAACTTCGTGGCCCATGACGCAGGGCGCGGTGTTTTCCCGGCGGTACATTTCGGGGTCGCTGCCGCCCACACCCGATGCCTCCACCCGCAACAGTCCGTCGTTATCTCCGACGCGGGGAACGGGAAATTCCAGAATTTCCGTGTTCTCGATGCCGGTTTTGACGGCGGCGCGCACTGTTGCTGTCATCTTGGCTCGACCTTCGGTGAAACGGGCGGGAATCGGGGGCTACCGAGGCCGGCCGACCAGTTGCGCCCATAGAGCTGGCCGGCGGTGCCGCCCAGCAGACTGTCCTGTTCGGCCGATGAAAGCCCCGCAACCGACGCATGCGCCAGCGCGGTCATGTAGGCATAAGTGCCCGCGGACTGGGTGATATCGGAACCCCACATCATCCGGCTTGCGCCGAACAGGTCCATCACCCGCCGGATGATCGGCTTCACGTCTATCCCGGTCTGTTCCAGCCGGCCCAGCGGAATGGTGGTGAATTTCACGTGCGCGCCGCTGAAACGGGCGATGCTGGCCATCAGTTCGTCCACGCCATAATCAGGCGGCGCGGCGCTGCAGTCGATTGCTCCCAGATGATCGATCACCACGGTCAGGCCGGGCAGGTCGGTCAAGAGCGCGGCAAGCCGGGCCAGCCCGTCCATGCGGTTCCACGGGAACAAATGCACGCATACCGGTACGTCAAGATCGCGCGCCGCGGCGCAGGCATCCCGGCCGGTAGCGGCATCCAGCCAGCCAAGGCCGCTCCCCCTGACCAGTTCCATCAGCCGAATGCCCACCGCGCCACGGTCGCGCACCCAATAATACACCTGTTCGGCGGCATCGGGCTGGCTGGCATCGATCGAGCAGACCGCGGCAAACCGATCCGGGAAACGTGCGGCGCTATCGCAGACATAGCTGCTGTCAAAGCCGTAGATCGATCCGCGTTGCACCAGCACGGCCTTGTCGACGCCGGCCGCGTCCATCTCGCTGGCGAGACGCTCGATGGTCATCGGATCTTCGAAATCCGCGTCGTTGATCACGCCGCTGGGCGGCGAAGGAGGGTATCGCGCCGTATCGCCGGAAATAAGGTGAGCGTGGCTGTCGATCATAGGGCGGCGGCCACCACAGGCTGCGCCGCGCGGATTGCCCGGTTTGTCATGAATAGTGCCTTTTCAGCTGTGCCGCCGCGAGGACGACCGCGTCCAGGTTCTGGTCCCTGCGCATCGTCTGCCGATCACGCGAAGGCGTTCATGGCCTTCAGTTTCTCTTCATAGGCTTCGCGCTTTTCGGGCGGGAGAAAATGCCGGAAATGCGGGCCTTTCGACATGGCGGGCAGGGTATCCGACACCAGTGTCCAGCTGCCGGCCTCGTCGTAGCTGGCATAAAGTTCGCCACAGGCAGAGCCGGTGTAGAGTTCCAGTCCGCCTTCGGCGGAATCGTGCATCGCCGCCACTTCCAGATTGCCGGCGATGGGATCGGCCATGCCGGCCATCGCGTTCACCCAGGTCTTGCCGTGATCGGTGCTTTTCATGAATTTCGGATAGGCCGTGCCCTGGGCGCCCCAGTTGGGGTTCGGGTTCATTCCGGCGCCGACCATGAACAGCACGTCCTTGGTGGGATGCACGAAAAACGGATCGGGATAGGCGCAGGGATGCGACGTATCCGTCAAACGCTGCCAGGTCTTGCCCGCATCCGCCGTGTGATAGGCGCCGATGCCGGTGGTGAGGAATATCTCGTCGGCACTATCCCGAAAAAAGGTGACGCGGTGCTGATCGCGGCGGAACTTGTCGTCCGGCTGCTCCATCGAATTGATCGAGGTCCAGCTTTCGCCTCCATCTTCGCTGCGCAGCAGATCGCCCTGTTCGATGCAGATATAGAGCGTATCCGGATGGCCGGCCGGAGAGGCGATATGCTTGATATGCGGTGCTGATCGCGGGAAAAACCAGTGTTCGGTGCCTTCCACCTGCGTGCATTCGGGATAGGCGGTCCAGCTCTTGCCGAGATCGAAGCTGCGATAGAACATCACCGGCTCGGTGCCGAGATTGAGGATGATCTGGTCGCCGACATGCTGCACCAGCAGCGAATAGGCATGGCCCGATTGTAGCCCGTTGTTGCGCGCTTCCCAGGTTTTCCCGCCATCCACGCTGACCTGCAGCCCGCCCTCGAAATGCAGGGCGGCGAACAGCAATCCGCTTTTCTCGTCGAAAACCAGGGCGCTGACATGCTGGCCGGCCAGAAGCACATCGTCTTGCAGGTGCCATGGATATCCCGGACCGTCGCGGCGGAAGTCGAGCACACCCTCGGCCGTTGCCACCAGCATCCGGCGGGCTGCCAGCGTGCTGGACGAAGTGGTTTTACCGTTCGCCGAGATGCAGATTATCGTTTCCTTGGCGTCGGCCATCTGAACCACTCCGATCATAGAATATATCGTTTTGTATAACGATTGTGTGATTCATTCAAGCGGCACGTGCAAAGAAGATCCGCTCGGCAGTGCCGCCAAAGATCGCCTCGCGTTCTTCGGAACTGCGCTCCGCGAACAGCATGCGGGTCCAGTTCAGCGCGTTGGCGTAGCCCTCGCGCGAGGCCACGACCGGGAAATCGCTGCCCCACATCAGCCTTTCCGCCCCGAACGCGTCGAGCGCTTCGATCAGGATCGCCCCCTTGGCCGCATCGAGCACCGGTGCGTGCGCGGGCAGAGGCTGCCCTACCGTGCGCGGGGCCAGTTGCCCCAGCGCCGGGATTTTCAGGATCACGTTGGGATAATCGGCCAGAGCCAGAATGCCCTGCCAGACCTGCGGCCTGTGATCGCAGTCCGGTCGGGTCCAGCCGCCAAGATGTTCGATCGCGAAGGGCATGGCCGCAAATTCGCGGACGATGGCGGCGAATTCCCCGCTGATGATGCTGGCGGCGGGGCCGCCGCAACTGATTGCCAGACCGCCATCGGCAGCGGCGCGCCAGATCGCCAACGGATCCTCTCCGGGGCTTCGGGCATCCGGGCGGAGCCGGAGCCCGGCCATGCCCCGCCGGGTAAGGGCAGCGACCTTTGCGGCTGCGTCGGCCGCCGCCACCTGCACCGCGCCGACATGCGCCAGCCGGTCCGGGAAGCTGGCCACGCATTGTTCCTGATAGGCATTGTCGAACTGCCCCAGGATCTGGGTGAGCACCGCCTTGTGCACGCCGCAGCGATCCATCTGGAACAGGAGCGTTTCCACCGGCTCGAACCACAGCGGCGAGGCGTGGCAATGGGCATCTATCACGGTCAATCGAGGTCTCCTCGCGCTCGTTCTCGCGCTTCTTCCGGGTCTTCACGCATCCTTGGGCGTGCGGGCGCGAGGTCTTCGGGTATCTGGTTGCGCAAGCGGATGGTGGCGGCCAGCCCGATCAGCACGATCACCAGCATGGCATGGCGATAGTCGATCATGGCCGGTTCGGCGCGGCCGCCCAGTTTTGCCAGCACACTCAGGATCACCGCCGTGATCGAAACGCCCAGGGCGTTGAAAATCTGCATCGATATGCTGGCAATGATGTTGCCCGATGTCATGGTCGATGCGGTCAGCGATGAGAAAGACAGCGACGTCATGGCCGTAAAGGTCAGGGAGCGGGCAATGCCGCACACGGTCAGTGCGGCGAGCAGCAGCGGGGCGAGCATCGCGCCGGGGCGGGCGAGCGCTATAAAAGCCAGGGCGGCAAGCCCCGTAAGGCTGCCAGCGATCGTGGTCCGCCGATAGCCATAACGATCAAATGCCGGTTTTATCAGGGGCTTGGTGACAAGATCGCCGCCGTTGAGGGCGATCAGCATCACCCCCGCCCACAAAGGGCTGAAGCCGAAACCGAGTTGCAGCATCAGCGGCAGGCCGAGCAACATTGCGCGGGCCGGCAGGCGCACCACCGCGCCGGCGCCGATCGCCGCGGTGCGGAAGCCGGGATTCCGCATGGCGCCGAATGTCAGGATCGGGCTGGAGTGCGATTCAAGATGGAGCCAGGCCGCGCCGGCCAGCACCAGTCCGCCCAGAATCAGCCCCCATGGCAGCAAGGCGTCGAAGCCGATGACCAGCCGGTCGATTCCCGTCAGGATCGCGGTCAGCGCCCCGCTCACCAGAATCGCGCCGACGATATCGAGCTTGCGCGGCGCCTCCGGCTCCATGCGCGGGATAGTCGCGCGCGTGGCCAGAAACAGCAGCACCGATATGGGCAGGTTGAGCAGGAAGATATACTCCCATCGCGCATATTGGACGATGAACCCGCCCAGCGATGGCCCCAGCGTGGGCGCGATCAACATCGGCATGGCGGTAATCGCCAGCGCGTCGACCAGTTCGTGCTTTGGCGTCTGGCGAAGCAGAAGCAGGCGGCCAACCGGCGCGAACAGCGCCGCCGCCGCCCCTTGCAGCGCGCGTGCCAGCACGAAGCTGTAAAGGCCGGTCGACAGGGCGCAGCACAGGGAAAAAAATGCGAAGCCCAGCGTGGCCGCCATGAACACACGCTTTGCGCCGAACCGGTCCGCGCACCAGCCGCTGATGGGCAGCATCGCCACCAGCATGGTAAGATAGATGGTGATGGAGAGGCTCAACGATATCACCGGCACGTGAAAATCGCGGGCGATCCGGGGCAAGGCGATCACCAGCACCGCGCCATCCAGCTGCGCCATGAACATCGCGGAGGCGGCGACCAGCACGGCGTTGCGGCTCTTAAGTTCCAGCAACCGCCTCAACTGCCCATACTCCGATCCATGCGCGAAAGCAGCGCTATTGCGCGTGTCCGGCGTCTGTCTCATCCGCCAGTTCGGCGGTGAAGAGGTGCGGGCGCTGCCGGTGCCGGGTGCGCCGGCGCAAGGCCATGCTTAGCAAGACCCCGGCAATGCCGATGATCGTGCCCGCCATCTCAAAATTGGTCATTTCCAACGGGTTCAGGCTGAACAGGTCAACCTTGCCATCCAGCGCGAAATTGAAATTTGCCATCATCCCGCCACCTGCGATCAAAGCGATTTGACGATGCGTGAAGGATCACGCCACACGGGCAGGGGCGCGCTGCGAAATTTCAGCATGGGATAATAGTAGTTGGCGTAGGCGGCGAGCAGGATGCCGTGCATCACCAGATTGCGGGTCACCGAAAGCTGGATGTGCGGGAAGGGCGCCCACGGCACGTTCACCAGGAAAATGTTGACCGTGACCGGCATCAGCAAGACCAGACCCAGCGGCACGAAACGGTTGGTGACAAGACACAGCCCGCCCAGCATTTCGACCACTTTGGCGAAGGCGAACAGCTTGAGCTGCATTGCCGCGATCACGAACTCGTTGCCCGCGGATTCGGCAATCTTGGGTTGCGGCCAGAACAGCACGAAGTAGTTCAGGCCCGACACCAGGTTGAAACCGCCCAGATAGAAGCGGCAAAAGGTGACGCCGTAATGCTCGATGCTTCGCCACATTCCGTTCGCTCCCCGGTCTTCGCTGCGGTCAGTTGCGCTTGGGAATGGCAAATTCGCCGGGCTTGAGACCCGTCGCCGCCCGGCCGTAAGCCGTCATGGCGCGATCCCAGGTGAATGCAAAATGCTGTGCCGCCGCATTTATGTCGCGGAACAACTGCTGGATTTTCTGGTCGTCGTAGATGGCGGTGCCACCCGAAGCCTCGAAGATGCGGTTTGCCGCGTGGCGCGCCTGCTGGACCGCCCAGGCCCAGTTGCGCGGAATGCGGGCGCTCTGCAAGAACGAGATGTCGTCGGGCTCGATCGCGCGGTCGATCATCTCGGCATCGCTGATCACCAGCGCCAGCGCCGCATCGATCTGCGCATCGACCTCGGCGATCCGCGCCAGCGTCGCCGATTGTTCCGCCACTTCAACGGGGGAACCGCCGCTAAGCTTCGCGCCAAGTTCCTTGGCAAAGCGCGTTACCATGCCCTTGGCCATGCCCAGCGGCGCGCCGACGATCGAAAACGGCGCGATGTTGGAAAACGGCATCCGATAGACGGCGCCGCTGTGGTGCTTCGCGCCCGGCGTGGATCCGGCCAGCATATCGGCAAGGCTGCAACTGCGGTGGGCCGGGATGAAGGCGCTGTCGATCCGGATTGACCGGCTGCCGGTGGCGCGCATACCCATTGTCTGCCAGTCGTCGATCACCACGATGTCGGTTTTGGGAACCACGAAAAACCGGGGTTCCATCGATCCGTCCGCCTTCTTCACGGCATTGCCGATGATCACCCAGGTGGCATAGTCGATCCCTGAACAGAACTTTCCGTTGCCGCCGGTCAGGCGATAGCCGTCTCCTTCTTCCACCACATCGCCGCCCAGCCGGAACACCGTGCCGATCAGCGTGGTGGGATCGCCCATCACCTCGCGCTGCGCCTGCTCGGGAAACAGGTTGATCAGCCAGCTGTGGCCTGCCAGCACGCCGAAAATCCATGCGGCAGACCCGGATACCGAACCGATTTCGGCGGCTACGCGAACCAGGTCCGCAAAGCCGAGTTCCGAACCGCCCAGATTGCGTGGCATGACCAGGCCGAACAATCCGCTGGCGCGCATCCGGTCCACCACGCCGGCATCGAGGCGGCGGTTGCTGTCCGCTCCGGTGTCCGCCTGCCCGATTTCCGGAAGCAGTGCGCGCACCTTGGCGATGGCCTCCTCGGGCGAGCCGATCGTTGGCCACTTGCTGGCAATGCTGAGATCGCTCGCCACTGTCATGTCCATTACGCCCTCTCCTTCGCGCGGCAGACCCACATTGATCTGTGATGAAAATTGTTATACAAACGAGTATCCGAATTTGGAGGCGGCATCAACCCCCGTTATTGGGGGCCGTGGATCGCGGCCGATGGCGAAACCCGGAGTGGGAGAGGAATCGATGGCGCAAGTGGTGCTGGGAATTGGCACGAGCCACGGGCCGATGCTGGTGACCGAATCGCAAAGCTGGGGCATCCGGGTGCCGGCCGACAAAGCCAATATCCACGCTTGGAGAGGCGGTGACTGGAGCTTCGACCAGCTCGTGGCCGCACGCGCCGGCGAGGGGCTGGACCAGCAGATCACCGAACAGGTCTGGGAGCAGCGCCAGGCCGCCTGCCAATCAAATATCGAGCGCCTGGCCGACATCTTTGCCGAGGCCAGGATCGATGTCGCGGTGATCGTCGGCAACGACCAGAACGAGATCTATCGCACCACGCTAAACCCCGCCTTCGCGGTCCATTATGGCGAGACGATCCTCAATCACGAACTCGGCGCGCAGCGGCTGCAGGAGCTGCCGCCCGGCATCGCGGCTTCGCTGCCGGGGTATATTCCGGCCGGCGGCGCCGACTATCGCGGTTGCCCCGATCTCGCGCGCAAGATCATCGATGTGGCGATCGCGGATGAATTCGATGTGGCGGCGATGTCGGCCCTTCCGCGGGAGGAGACGCCCCATGCCTGGGGCTTCGTGTTCCGCCGGATCATGCGCGACAATCCCTGCCCCAGCGTGATGGTGACCGTGAACACCTTCTATCCGCCCAACCAGCCCCGCGCCCGGCGCTGCTTCGATTTTGGCCAGTCGATCCTGAAGGCAATTCGCGCGTGGGACAGCGACCAGCGCGTGGCCCTGATCGCCAGCGGCGGGCTGACCCATTTCGTGATCGATGAAGAGGTGGACCGAACGTTTCTGGCGGCGCTGGAGAACAATGATCTCGAACCCGTGTTCGCGATGGGCGAAACCGTGTTCCGCGACGGCACATCGGAAATGAAGAACTGGATTCCGGTGGCCGGCGCGATGGCCGAGGCCGGGCTGCGGCCGGAAGTTCTGGACTACATTCCCTGCTATCGCAGCGAAGCCGGCACCGGCAACGCCATGGGCTTTGTCTGCTGGCGCTAGGCCGGAGCCAGCGCCGCAGCCCGCCGCGCCAGCCGGCTTACGCCAGCGCCTCGCGCAGTGTGGCGGCGGCGGCGGCCGGGGCGCCCTCCATGCCCACCAGATCGTGGGCGCGGTGAACAATGCCGCGCAACCGGATCAGGCTGGCCTGATCGCGCAGGCCATCGCGATCCCCGGAGCTGACCGCGATGTCCACCAGCCGCCACAGCTCATCCAACTCGCTTTCGCGATAGATGCAGTGCTCGGCCGTTCTCGATCGCTGCAGCCGATCGGCCAGCACCTGAATGGTGAGGTCCGAAAAGTTTTCAACCGCAAGCACATCGTCCAGATCCAAGATTTTTCTCCAGATTGGGTAGTGACTTTCGAGTCACTGCAAGATAATATATCTTATTGTCTAACAAAGTGGATGCGTCAAATGCTCTCTCATGACGATAACGAATTGCTTTGCCGCGTTGGGCCGGACGCGCCGATGGGGCAGTTGATGCGCCGCTTCTGGATGCCGGCTTTGCTGGAAAGCGAGCTTGCCGCCGATGGCAAGCCCGTGCGGATACGGCTACTCGGTGAGGATCTCGTCGCGTTCATGGACAGCGAAGGCAGGATCGGCTTGCTGGATGAGCATTGTCCGCATCGCGGCACGTCGCTGGCGCTGGGCGTCAACGGCGAATGCGGTCTGCGCTGCCTGTTCCATGGCTGGAAGTTCGACGTCACTGGCCAATGCGTGGATACGCCAGCGGAGCCCGAGAATTCCAAACTGGCCAATGCCATGCGGACAAAGGCCTATCCCACCCGGGTGGCGGGCGGGATGGTGTGGACCTATATGGGGCCCAGCGAGCTTGAGCCCGCTTTCCCGCACTTCCCCTGGTTCGACATGCCCAAGGGCAGCTGCGAAGCGTTCAAGGTCATCTACGAATGCAACTATTCACAGGCGCTGGAAGGCGCGGTGGATTCGTCGCATGCGGGGATTCTCCACCGGGAAAGCGCGTGGGATCAGCCGGCCAAGTGGCCGCATGAAAAGGACCTGCGGCCCAAGCTGGAGGTGGAATTTACCCGCTATGGGATGCGCTATTGCGCGGTTCGCAATGCCGATGAAAATCTCAAGAACGGCCGGATGACCCAGGTGCCGATGCCGTTTTACACCTTCATCCCGCCCGACGGGCCGCGTGCACCGGAATTTCGCCGGAACCGCCGGTTGGTCAATGCCTTCGTGCCGCGCGACGATTATTCGACCTGGCATATCCAGTTTTTCTACGATCCCGGCCAGACGATCGATCGCGCCCACCGCATGACCGAGGCGAACACGCCGCATGACGAGCACTTCTTCAAGACCAACGGCATCGATGTCTGGTACAATCAGGACCGCGAAATGATGCGTACCAGCAACATGTCCGGCATTGTCGGCATTGCCTTGCAGGATCACGCGGTCAGCGAAACCATGGGCAAGATTGCCGATCGCACCAAGGAGCATCTGGGCCGTTCGGACATGGCGGTGGTCGCTTTCCGCCGGATGATGCTGCGGTCGGTCAAGCACATGATGGCCACGGGCGAAGTGCCCGAGGCGGCGCAGGGATCGTTCGACTGGAACCAGATCACCGCCGAAACCTTCTTTTTCGAGCCCGAGCGGAAGTGGCAGGATATTCAGCCGTTGGCCGAGAACCTGCAACCGGTTGATGCGGCGGCCTGACCGGTGGCGCATTTCCTGGTCGAATATGCCGAAACAGGCAAGGCTGCCCAGCGCGAAGCCTTGCGGCCCGATCACATCGCCTACCGCAAGGGGCTGGGCGATGCCTTGCGGTTGGCGGGGCCACTGCTGGACGATGGCGGGCAGCCGGCTGGCAGCGTGGTGATTATCGACGCACCGGATCGGGCGGCGGCGGAAGCGCTGGCGAATGCCGATCCCTATGTTGCGGCCGAGGTGCTGCAACTGGTATCGGTCCGCGCCTACCGCATCGCCGCTATGCGGCCGCCGGGCTAAACGAAATCATAGCGGAAGCGGCTGCCATCTCGGCGCACATAGCCGGCCGAATTGCCGCGAAAATGCGCCGGAAAGCACATCGTGTCGGTATCGGCGACGCGGTTCAGCAGCGCCTGGCGGACCGTCGCCGCCAGCGCCGGGTCATGGTCGAACATCAGTGGCAGCTCCGGGCGTACCAGCTGGATCGGGTGATGGATCACATCGCCCCAGAACAGGGCCTTCGCGCCGCCCGCCTGGGCATGGATCACGCAGCAGCCGGGGGAGTGGCCAAAGGCCGGTTCCAGCCAGATGCCATCGCCGATCGCCTGGAACACGGGTGTTTCGCTTTCGACATCAATGATCTCGGCAAGGCCAGCCTCCACCACCGGCAAAACGGAATCGATAAATGCTTCGCGGTGCAGCGCGTCCTCGTGCTGGCTCGCCCAATGTTCGTAATCGCGCTTGCCGAAGATATACCGTGCATTGGGAAAGGTGGGCACCCAGCGGCCATTCTCCAACCGCGTATTCCAGCCCACGTGATCGAAATGCAGATGGGTGCACAAAACCAGATCGATCTCTTCGGGCGACACGCCGGCCGCCTCCAGATTCCCCATATAAGGGGTATCCAGCATGTTTATGAACGGCAGGCTGCGCTGCTTGCAGTTCCCGTTGCAGGCATCGATCAGCACGTTGGCGCCGTCCAGGCTGATCACATAGCTGTGCATGCTCAGCATCAGCGTCGATCCGGCTGGCTCGCTCGTGAAAGCGGGATCGCGCCACCAGCGAGCCATCGTCGCAAGATCGGCGGAATTCACGGCGGGGAACATGGCCGGCAGGGGCAGGCCGCTTTCCATTTCCACAACCTTGCGCACCGTCAGGCGCCCCAGTGTTTGGGCCAGCGTTTGGATTTGCATGAAATATAATACTACATAATTGCCTAACAATAGAGGCCCGCTTAAAGCATTGGTGTCAACATGATTCGGACTGTGAAGGCCGTCAAGCACGACGGCTCGGGGAACGCAGCCGGGCGCGAGGAGAGCGATCCATGCAGGCAAGGATGGTGTTCGCGGCCCGCATGGTGCTGGGAATCTTCTATCTGCACAGCGGGCTGAACTGGTTTTTCGGGTTCATTCCGATGCTGCCGCACCTGAACATGCCTCCCGATCTGCCGATCAAGCATGCGGTGGTGGTGGAAATGATCAAGACCGGCTGGATGTTCCAGTCGGCGAAGATCGTGGAAGTTGCCTTCGGATTGTCGCTGCTGGCCAACCGTGGCGTTCCGGCGATGCTGGCCGTGGCGCTGCCGGTCGCGTTCCTGACCTTCATGCTCGATGCCCTGATTCTGGATGACATCTGGCGCTGGATCAATGGCGCGGAGACCACTCCGGCTCTGCTGGCGGCGATTGCCGACATGATCGTCGGCGGGCTTTGCGTGCTGCTGCCGCATCTCTGGCTGATGTGGTGCTACTTCGGATACTATCGGCCCGCCCTGGCGTGGCGGGCACCGCTGCCCGTGCCAGGGGCCATGCTTGACCTGGCGCCGGCGATGCAGCCGCCGATGGGCCGCTGGCAGCGCAGGATATTCTTCGCCTTTGGCTGGGTGGGCCTGGCGTTGCAGACGTTCAACCTGTGGCTGTTTGCGGGAATGATCAAACTCTAGGGCCAAGGCCTGTTTTCGGGAGCCGCGCGATGGTTGAGACCGCGATGGTTGAGACAAGGCAATACCGCCGTTTTGGTCCCGCTGGCTGCGGGTTGGCACTGGCACTTCTTGCCACAATAGGCCCGCCGGACCGGGCCGCGGGCGAAGCGCAGGCGGCATCGCCGTCTTTGCCCGGCCGGGAACTGCAACTGACGTATGAAATGCCTGAAAGGCCGGGCGAAAAGGTGCCTTACCGCGTCTATTTGCCCGGCGGCTGGAAGGCAGACGCCGCCGCGCCCATGGTGGTGGTGCTGCATGGCTATGCCGCCACCGCCGCGTCTCCCTTTGACGATGCCGGCGGGGCGCTGCAGCGCGAGGCCGACAGGCACGGCTTCGTGATCGTCGCGCCGAATGGCTACAATGGCATGGCGGACTATGGCGCGAACCTGCCGCTGCCTTCGGCGCTGCCCGCCCGCGCCGCGCCGCGCGCGATGACTCCCCAGGCCGAATCCGCGCTGGCGCAGGCCGATGTGCTGCATGTGATCGACCGGGCAATGGCGGATTACCGGATCAATCCCGCCCGCGTCTATGTGATGGGGAATTCGATGGGCATGACCGGCGTGCTGCATCTGGCCCGCAGCTTTCCCGAAAAATGGTGCGCGATCTCCGCCAGCGATGGTCCGCCCTGGCCGGGCTATCCGGTCGAACGCCTGCGCTCGATCGGCGGTGTGCTGTTCGTGCATGGTGGCCGCGATACGCTTGCCAAGTCGGCAGACACGCAGCGGCTTGCCGCCCGCGCCCGCGCGGCCGGGGTCAGGGCGCGCATGCATCTGGTGCCCGATGGCACGCATGGCGATGCCTGGGTCCGCTATCTGCCCGAAACCTTCGATTTCTTCGCGGCGCATCGTTGCAGCGGGCGGCGACGGTGAGGTGCCGCGCCGCCAGGCAACTTGCGGCCGCCCGGCATCTGGCCACCATGATCTGCACGCTCTGGGCCATGGTGGTTGGCAGCGGCCCGGTGTTGGCGCAATCCGTGCCCGCCGCTGTCTATATGCCGTTGCCGGAACGGCCAGCCATTCCGCCGGTCATGGCCTGCGGCGATCTGGCGAGCCATGACTTCCTGGGCATAGCTGGCGCGCCAACCCGGATTTCCTCGGCCCAGGTGCAGACACGCGATGGCGGGCAGGAGTTCTGCCTGGTCAAGGGCATGATTGCGCCGCAGATTCAGTTCGAACTGCACCTGCCGACCAGAACCTATACCGGGCGCTATCTGCAGGGCGGCTGCGGCGGTGCGTGCGGGGTGATCTATGATCACGTTCTGCCAAGCTGTGATAACCGGCAGGCGTTTGGCGGTGCTTTTGCGGTCAGCTTCAACAATTCCGGCCACGTCGGCCCCGAACCGTTCGACACGTTGTGGGCGGCCTATGCGCCACAACTGCGTGAGGATTTCGCTTACCGTGCCGCGCATGTCGTGGCGCTGGCGAGCAAGCAGATCCTTTCCGTCTATTATGGGCGCCCACCGCAGTATTCCTATTTTCTGGGTTGTTCGAACGGTGGCCGCGAAGCGATGATGGAGGCGCAGCGCTTTCCGGACGATTTCGACGGCATCGTCGCCGGCGCGCCTGCCCTGTGGATCACCGCCGGGGTCGTGCGGATCATCCATGAATCGCAGGTGGCGCAGGATGCCGCCGGCAAGCCGGTCCTGACACCGCACGTGACCAGCCTCTTGCACGACGCGGTGATTGCGGCGTGCGACGGGCTCGATGGACTGAAAGACGGGCAAATCGACAATCCAAGAGCTTGCCGTTTCGATCCCGGGCAATTGGTCTGCAAGCCCGGTGTCACTTCGGGCTGCATCAGCCCGCAGCAGGCCGATGTGATCCGCAAGCTCTATCGCGGCCCGGTGGACAGGGCAGGGCGGGCGCTGTTTTTCGGGGGCGAACCCTATGGTTCGGAACTGCTGTGGACCGGGCCGGGCAGTTTCCTCGTCAACGGTCACGCCCTCGCGGCAAATCAGATCAAGTTCATGATCTATGGCGGTCGGTCGAATCAGGATTTCGACTGGCGCAGCTGGCAGCCCGATGAAGCGGCGCTGAAGGATCTGTTGCGCGCGGGCGGATACTATAACGCCAATGGTCCCGATCTGTCCGCGTTCAAGGCGGGTGGGGGAAAGCTGATCATGTGGCAGGGTGAAGCCGACAACGCCGGCGGATCCTATCTGCTGCTCGATTATTATCAGCGCGTGCGTGATGCCATGGGCGGCTTTGCCGGGACTGATCCTTTCATGCGGGTCTATATGCTTCCGGCCGTATACCACTGCACCGGCGGCTATATCGCCTATCAGCACGACATGCTTGGCCCCGTTGTGAACTGGGTGGAGCGCGGAACATCGCCCGGAGCGGTGGTAGGCACCGCCGCGCTGGCTGATGGAACGACGCGCCGCCGCCCGGTCTATCCCTATCCGGCGCGGGCGCAATATGTGGGGCGGGGGGATATCAACGCGGCGGACAGTTTCCGCGCGGCGCCCCCGCCGCGCGTGCCCGACGATCATTTCGATTGGCTGGGGGCGGACATCATCGGCGGCAAACCGCCGGTGGATTGATCCTTTTCCGTCCCATAGAATAATATGCAAAATAGTATATCAAATATTGACACGATAAGGCGGCTGATCCTATCAACGCACGGCAGGCGGCGGGAATGATCCACCTGCGGGCCGCGGCGCGATCGAGCGGTGGCGGAGGGGATGGGCTTATGGGTAACGGCGCGAAGCTGGCGGCGGGCCTGATCCTGGTGATCGCCGGCCTGGCCTTCAATCTGCTGAGTTTCGATTCGTTTCTGTTCTTCGGCCTGCCGCTGATCGCGGGCGTTCTGGTTGCGGCGTACAATTCGCGGCGCAACGTCGGGCGGACCACGGCGGAGCAGATCGCCGACGTGCTGCGGATCTATATGGGCGGCCATCTGCTGTGGTCTTCGGTGCGCTATTGGAGCACCGACATGCAGCCGGTGATCCACCACCCGATCGGCGGCCCCTTTGTCGCATCGCTGGTGGCGATGGGGGCTTTCCCCGCGATCAAGACCATCGAGGGCATCGTCGCGCTGCTGTTGCTGTCGAACCGGTTCGTGCCGCTGGCGCTCGTGCTGGAAATGCCGACGGCGGTAACGATCTTCTATCTGAACACGTTCGTTACGGCGCGGCTGAGCGGCGTGCTTACCGGACCGCCGGAACTCGGCGTCAACCTGGCGCTGATGCTGGCCTATTATCAGAGTTACCGGCCGATGCTGGCCATGCGGCCTCCGGTTGCACCGCCTGCGCTGTTTGGTGGCAAGGCGGGGGTTTCGCCGGCGGGCGACAGGCCGCGATGATGGGCCGGCGGCGTTGAAAATCTCCGCCTGTCAGAGCGCAGTCGTTGCTCACGAATATTTGTATCATACTTTAATGTGCTGAAATTACGAAAAATTATCGATGTCGCTCCCGTCACGCGCAGCAACGGTTGTCTTGACGGGTGGTGAACTCGAGAGTATACCAAAATAGTATTTATTTTAAGATACCGAGTTGGTGACCACTGCTTCGGTGTTCGATTGCCTGGCAAAAGACCGGGGTTGGTTGAGGGAGAAGGTGATGATTGCGAGGAAGTTTTCAGTCCGTCCGGCTGCCGCGTCCCGGTTGTCCATATCGACTTCGCTGGTAGCGCTCGCGCTGGTGTCCGCACCCGCTTTCGCGCAAGACAACGACACGGCGGACAAGCCTGCCGATGTGGCGAAGGACGAGCCGAATATCGTCGTCACCGGCACGCGCATCAAAGGCATCAACCCGGTGGGTTCGGCGTTGATTCCGATCGGCCGCGAGGACATTGAAAAGCTGGGCGGCGGCACGACCAACGATGCGTTGCGCAAGATTCCGCAAGTCATCAATTTTGGTGGTTCCAACGACCAACTCGGTGGTTCGGTCATCCAGAACACGTCGCTCAATTCATTCTTTGCCAAATCGATCAATCTGCGCGGTCTGGGCACTGCCTCGACGCTCAGCCTGGTCAACGGGCATCGTGTGGCCCCGCAGGGCCCCAACGGTCAGCTGTTCGATGCCGACAATATCCCCGGTATCGCCGTGGAGCGGATCGAGGTCGTGGCCGATGGCGGCTCGGCCATTTATGGCTCCGACGCGATCGGCGGCGTGGTCAACTATATTACCCGCCAGCCGGAAAACACGCTCGAGGCGCAGTTCCGCGTCGGCCTGGCGAATTCGGTGCAGGAATATATCGGGTCGATCGCGGCGGGCCGCAAATGGGATACCGGTGGCTTCTTCCTGGCCTATGAATACCAGAAGCGCACCGCGCTGGAGGCGGACGACCGTCCCGAATTGTTCAACAGCGATCTTTCACCCTATGGTGGGGGCGCCAATCCGATCTTTTCCAGCCCGGCCAACGTCCAGTTCACGGCCAACGGTACGGCCTATGGCATTCCCGCCGGAACCACGGGCGGGATCACGCTGGGGCAGCTGAGCACGACGACCAATCGCCAGAATGCCTGGAAAGGCGCCGATGCGGTGCCCAGCGGGGAACGCCACGCCGTCGTCGGCACATTCCGTCAGCACCTGGGCGATTCGATCACGTTCAGCGCCGATGGCTTCTATTCGCGGCACAGCTATGTCCTGAAGGGCGTCGCCTCGACCGCGACGCTGACGGTGCCCAACACCAACCCCTATAGCCCGTGCTTCGCCGGCAAGGCCGATAACAGCGCGACACTGGATTGCCCGGCCAACGGCAACGTGCTGGTGCCATACAACTTCCTGAACGCGCTCGGGCCGGCGACGAATGCCGGCTATGAAGAGATCTGGTCCATTTCCGGGGGCCTGGAATTCAAGCTCGGGCACGGCTGGAGCGCGAACCTCAGCGGATATTACAGCACCGATGTCGGCTCCAACCGTGTCGATAACCAGCTCAACACCAGCGGCCTCAACCGCGCCCTGGGCGCAACGGTTGCCGGCACCACCAAGCCTGCCGGCGTCGATTTCTTCAATCCGTTCTGCGATTCCAGCGCATCGACGTGCAATTCGCCCGCAACGCTCGACCTGTTCCGAGCCTATACGAAGCTGGGTTCCACCTACAAGCTGACCGGTGGTTCGGCGAACATTGGCGGCAGCCTCTTCGATATCGGCGGTGGTAGCGTACGCGTGGCTCTCGGCGGCGAACTGCACCACGATTTCCTGTCGGGGACCGGCCAGGTATCAAACACCCGTACCGACAATGTCGGTATCGCCACCGGCGTTCCCACGTCGAACAAGCGCGACGTCAAATCGGGCTATGCCGAACTGTTCGTGCCTCTTGTCGGATCGGGCAACGCGATGCCCGGGATCGCCCGGCTCGAACTGGACGTCGCGGTCCGGTACGACCACTACAGCGATGTTGGCCACACCACCAATCCCAAGATCGGGGTGAACTATTCGCCGGTGGGCGGGCTGACCTTCCATGGCAGCTATGGCACCTCGTTCCGCGCGCCGACACTGGTCGACGTCAACAAGTATGCGACCGCCGGTTTCCTGCCGCGTAACGCCACCGGCGCCGCGGTCGGGCTCAGCCCGGCGAATGGCTCGTTCCAGTATGCCTATCCGATCGGCGGCAATGCCGACTTGAAGCCGGAAAAGGCCAAGACATGGTCGATCGGGTTCGATGTTTCACCTGAATTGGTCAAGAACGTCCACCTCGGGGTGACGTACTACAACATCGTTTACACCGATAAGGTGGATACGGCAGCCTATAACGCGCCGATCGGCGCAGTGCTCAATTCGGGCCTCTACGATAGTTTCGTGGTGTACAACCCGGTATACTTCCCCACCAAGTCGAAGATGACGCTGGCGCAGTATGTCGCCTACTGGAACCAGCTGACCAGCGATCCCGGGCTGCCGGTCCTGGGCGTGGTCGATCCGACGACCCTGATCGCGATCGTCGATGCGCGCCGCAACAACAGCGGCGTCGTCAAGACCGATGGCATCGACTTCAACTTCCTTTACGACATTCCCGGCAATTTCGCCGATTTCCGTATCGGAGCGCAGGCAAACTATACGTTCCGCTACAAGACCGCGCCCATTCCTGGCGCGGTGCTCAAGAATGAGGTCAACCATTTCGGCTATCCGGCGCGCTTCACCGGCAAGATCGAACTGGGCGTCGACAAGGGCGGATTTTCGGGCACGGCCTTTATCAATTTCGTGAATTCGCGCACGATTACGCGCGATTTCCTGCCAGCAGCGGTGCCAGACAGCTATCGCAACATCGGTTCCTACACGACCTTCGACCTCAACCTGCGCTACAAGTTCAAGGATAGCGATTCCGGCTGGTCGAACGGCCTGGCAATATCGTTGAGCGCGCAAAACCTGTTCGATGCAACGCCGCCGCTGGTGGTGAATTCCGGCGGCACGCCGATCCGGTTCGACCCATCCTATTCCAGCTCGCTGGGGCGGTTTGTCTCGCTGCAGCTCTCGAAGAAGTTCTACTGAGGCATTTGCGGGGCTCTTCCCATGATCCATCGCGGCCACGATGATCGATCGGCGGAAGCCCTGGCAGCCGAAACAGGCGATCCCGGTGGGCGCAGGGCGTTCACCGGGATCGCTTACGCCTGCCAGTTTCTCTACGGCGGCTGGTTCCTGTTCCACGGGTTGAACTACTGGCTTGCGTTCTATGCCGACAAATCGATCCAGCCGGGGCCGGGGCTGGTACCCGCGCTTGCCTCATCCGGCGTGATGGCCATCGTGAAGGCGCTGGAAATCGCGATCGGCCTCGCCTTGCTGGCCGATTGCCTTGCCGCGCTGGCGATCGTCGCGGCATGGCCGATCACGCTGATGATCGCCTTTGTTACCAGCGGGCATGGCAAGCCGTTCGGGATCGGGGTGGCGGTGGTGATCATCACGCTCAACGCCATCATGTCCGTGGGCCATCTCGATCGCTATCGCCCGATGCTGGCGGTCTCGGCCGGGAAGCCTTCGCTGGGTGGTGGCGGCGGAGCGGATACCTTCGACGCATCGCGCTTGCCCCCGGCACGCCAGCTCTTGGCCGCGCTGACCGGCCTTGCCGCTGCCACCGCGATCACCGCGATAAGCCTGGTCTTGCGACACTGACAGGCGACGAAAGTGCGTCCCTCAACAGCTGCAAAGGGAGTTCCATGAGCAGGTTCCATGGTTTGGTCACCGTCGCGGTGGCGCTGGGGCTTGTCGGCGGCCGGGCCTTTGCCAAGAGCAATCGGGCGCCTGCCAGGCCGCCACTGGTGATTGCCGAGCAGGGCAACTTCTACGTCGGCGGGCATGAGGCGGAGACCCCATCGGGCAAGGTCATGGCCGATGCCATGTATGTCGAATACCAGATCCCGGCACGCCGCACCCACCGCTATCCGCTCGTGTTCGTTCACGGCGGCGCCTCGACCGGAGCGGGATTCTGGAGCACGCCCGACGGGCGCGAGGGCTGGGCCACGCTGTTCCTGCGCAAGGGCTATGCCGTCTACGTCGTGGACAGGCCGACACTGGGGCGGTCGGCGCATTTTGACGCGGTGGACGGGCCGATGCTGCCGCCGCCGACCGCGCTGCCGAAACGCACGGGCGGGGAAGCGCCGCCTGCGGCCAGACCCGCCACCCGCTTTCCCGGCAAGCTCCAGCCCGGCGATCCCGCCTACGAACAGATAGTGCGCGGCCGGCAATCGACCATCGAGGTGCCGTTCGGCGCGCCGGGTGATCCGCTGGCGATCAGCAGCCGGGTGGACGGGATCGATCGCGAGGCCGGGGCGGCTTTGCTGGACCGGATCGGCCCGGCCATTCTGGTTACCCATTCACGCGCCGGCACCACGGGCTGGCAGATCGCCGATGCGCGCCCGGCACTGGTGAAAGCGATCATCGCGGCGGAGCCGAACGGCCCTCCGTTCTACAATGCGCCGCCGCTGGGGCAGCCGGGGGACCCGGTGGCACGGCCGTTCGGACTGACCTATGCGCCGATCCGCTTCTCGCCGCCGGTGGCCGGCGCCGCTGATTTCGGTGCGCTGGTACGCGCGGCGCCGGAAGGACCTGACCGGATCGGCTGCTGGCTGCCGCAGGGCCAGCGGCGCACGATCACCAACCTTGCGCACATTCCGGTTGTGGTCGTCACAGGCGGGTCATCCTATCACGCCGCCTATGATCATTGCACGGTTGCCTTCCTGCGCTGGGGCGGTGTGCCGGTGCAGCATGTCCAGCTTGATCAGCACGGCATAACCGGTAACACCCACGGCTTCCCGACCGAAACCAACAACGCCGAAATCGCCGGTTTGATCGCGCGCTTGCTGCGCGCCAAAGGGCTTTAGCGGCGCGCGTCGAAATAGGCATCGAGGAAGCGTTGCGCCGCCTCGCGCGGGGTGCCGATTACGCCGGGCACGGGTGCAAGGCGCATCAGTTGCGGATTGGCGGCGCGGTAACCCGGCCAATGCGGCAGGCCTGCGCCATTGGGATCGCCGCGCCGCGCAAAATTCACCCAATAGCTGGACATAAGATCGGATAGCGCCCGGTCGCGCGCGGTCCAGGGCTGGCTTTCGGCGCGAAGATTCTGGAACACGTATACGATCTCCGCGCCATGGAACGCGCCCTTTTCCACCTGGGCGGGCCACGGCTGATCGAACCAGTAGAGCCATGATCCGGATTTGCCGGTCCTGGCTTGCAGCTGTGCCCAGGCGCGCATTTGCCACTGGACGGCGTCGGTGGCGGACTGGCGCAGTGGATCGGCCACGTCGCCATAGACGCTGTCATACTGCGTCTGATTGCCGGGGCCGGGGGTTACCCATTTCATCTTCAGGGTGGAGCCTTCGTCGGAATTGGACCCGACCAGCGTGGGCACATCGTTCTGCTTGCCCGCCGCGAAGATGTTGTAGACCAGATCGGGCAGGACGTAGCCGTCGCGTTCGGTGGGCCAGAAGAACGGCGCGCCACGCAGGATCTCGTCCGCCGGTTTCTTGCGCAATTGCGCGATCGAGCTCGCGCCCAGTTTCGCGGCAAAGGCCGCGCCATAGCGCTCTGCCGATGCCCGGTCCTGCCGGCCGATCAGCCCGCCGTCGGGATCGAACTGCGATGTGCTTTCCCCGATCGCCTTGTCGAACAGGCCATGCGCCAGGGGCGAGGCCTGCAGTATGTTGACCGAGCCGCTGCCGGCGGATTCCCCGAAGATCGTGATATTGCCGGCATCGCCGCCAAAGGCCGCGATGTTGCGGCGGACCCAGCGCAAGGCAGCGATCTGATCGAGGATGCCATAGTTGCCGGAGGAGCGATAGGGCGCCTCGCTGGTGAGATCGGGATGGGCGAGGAAGCCAAGCGGCCCCAGCCGATAGTTGAGCGTGACCAGCACCACGCCCTTTTTGGCGAGCGCGGTGCCATCGAACTGCGGTTCGCTGCCGCTACCGAACATATAGCCGCCGCCATGAATCCAGACCATAACGGGCAGGCGGCCGCGCCGTTGCGCGGGTGCCCAGACGTTGAGCGTCAGGCAATCTTCGCTCATGCGCTTGGGTGGGGCGCCGGGGAACTGCACTTGCGCGCACATTGGGCCGAACGCGTCGGCGCGCCGCACGCCGCGCCATGGGGCGGCCGGTCGGGGCGCCTTCCACCGCAGGTCGCCCACTGGCGGCGCGGCATAGGGGATGCCGAGAAAACGCCGAATGCCGCTTTCCGCCACGCCTGCAAGCGCGCCTTCCCGCACTGTGACGCGCGGTGTTGGCGTACCGGTTTGTGCGGCGGCCGGGGCACTCGCAAACGCGAGTGCCGCCAGCGCCGCAACGGATGGGATAGCGAGACGGCCAGTGCGCGGCATGTGTGTTCTCCGCATGAGGGGATCAGGCTGTAGCGATCGGGCCGGGGGCGGTGTGCTTGCGCGCGGCCAGACCAGCCAGTCCGCACAGCGCCAGCAGAATGGCGATCACGCCGAAGAACGCGCCCGATCCGCCGATATCCAGCGAGATGACGCCCGTATAGGAACTGAGTACCGCGCCCAGCCGCCCCGTGGCCGATGCCGTGCCGACGCCGGTCGCGCGCGCGGCAGTGGGATAGGTTTCCGCCGCCAGCGTGTAGAGCGTGTTGTGCAGTCCGGCCATGCAGAAACCGAGCGTCAGGATCATCGGCAGGACCAGCAGCGCGATGGTGATGTTCTGATGCAGCATCACGGCCATCACCATCGCGACCACGGCCGCCGCCGCCGCCAGCGTCATATGCGCGGAGCTGAAGCCCTTGCGGTCGACCAGCACCCCGCTGAACAACGCGCCCACCGCGCCACCGATATGGAATGTGGTGATGCCAAGGCTGGTCAGCGTCAGGTCAAAACCCAGCGTGTGCAACATGGTCGGCACCCAGCTGAAGATGGTGTAGGAGGCCATGAGACAGGTGAAAAAGCCGCCCCACAGCAGCAGCGTCTGGCGCCGGAAAGCGGGGGCGAGGAGCGTGCCCAGCGGGCCGGCCAGCGAGGCGTGGCCGGGCGGGGTGGAATAGACCTGCCGCGCATCGAGCTGGATGCCGCATCGCCCCAGCACCCGCGCCACAACCTCGGGCCGCCCGGCGCGCAGCAGAAAGCCGGGCGATTCCGGTAGAAAGCGGATGAATGCCAGCGCCAGCAGCATGGGCAGGGCGCCGGAAATGAAGAACATCGCCTGCCAGCCCAGCATCTGCAGCACGCCGGCCCCCAGCATGCCGGCCAGGATGCCGCCGATGGGGATGAACACCATGCCGATGGCGATGGCTCGTCCCCGGCGGCTGGCCGGTGTGAATTCGGAAATCAGCGCCGCGCCGTTGGGGATGGCGGCCCCGATGCCGACGCCGTCGATAAAGCGTACCAGGATCAGTTGGGTAACGCTGTGCGTCAGGCCGCCGGCAGCCGTCATCAAACCGAACAGGAAAATGGCGGAAATCAAAGCCCAGCGGCGTCCGATGCGATCGCCGATAAGCCCGCCCAGAATCGAGCCCAGCGCCACGCCGGCAAGGTTGGACGCGGCCACGGGCGCGAAGGCGGCGCGGGCGCCGCCCCAGTCCGCGATCAACGCCGGCAGGGCGATGCCCAGCGACTGGTTGGCCAGGCCATCGACCGCGAACACCAGCGCGAAGCAGCCCAGCAGCCATTTCTGGTAGGTGCTCCACGGCGCTTCGTCGACCAATTGCGCCAGATCGCGCGTTTCCACCGCGCCAGCCAGACTGGCGGTGCCGGGAATTTCGGTATGCGGCGGCATGTGCGTTCTTTCCGTGCAAGGTGGTTCGGATTTGTGCTGTGCCTCGGCGATCAGCTCGGACCCAGGCCCTTGGGGGCATCGATCGCGCTGACCGCCAGAAACCGCGGCGGAGCGGCATAGGCGCGGGCGACCAGAAAGGGCTGGTAGTAGCGGAAGTAGGCCAGCAGCAGCAGGCAGTTCACGCCCAGTTCCAGCGGTCCGGTGATAAGCTGGCGCGGCGCGGCGGTGATGAAGGTGTTGAGATAGAACACCGTGAAGGAGGTCGGCATTTCCAGCACGAGCGCGAGCGGAACGAAGCGGTTGCTTAGCAGCACAAGCCCGATCACCCCTTCCATCGCCTTGATGCCGGGGAACAGGCCCATCGCGACCAGCGATTCAATGAACGGACCGCCGATCGGATGCGGGATCACCGGCTGGCCGCCGGCAAACCAGTAGCGCGACGAAGACCAGATCAGATGCAGGCCGTAATAGACGCGCAAGGCATCGGTTACGTGATCGGCGTTGGTGCGCACCGGGTCTATCCCGCGCAGCACCAGCGCCGCCACGATGCCGGCCAGCACGGGCAAGCCAAAGAACATGAAGGTATCGAACTTGTCGACGGCCAGAATATACACGGCAATCGCCCCGGTAATCGCGGCAGGAACCTTGAAACTATTGGATAGCGGCATCGCTTGTCCTTTCGTGCCCGGTCGGGCGCAACCTGTTGGGCGGGGGCGAGGAGGGGGCTCGTGTCCGCCTCGGTCCGGCTCCGGCTTCAGTCGAGGTAGTGCTTTTCCCGGTAGTAGCGCGCCGCCCCGCCATGGAGCGGTACGCCGCGACCGTTGCCAACGGTCAGCGGATCGATCGAATAGGGCCGTACGAACCATTTGAGCTCGCCGCGCTGGTGATCGATCGCTCGGGCAATGGCGTACGCAATATCGTCGGGCATGTCGGCGCGCGCGAATACCACCTCGCCGGAGCGTCCAGCGGTGGTGATCGCGCGATCGACCCCGCGCAACAGGCCCCAGCGCGCGGTGGTTCGCACCATGTCCGCCTTATCGACCAGCTGATCGATCAGCGCGGTATCCAGGTCCAGGAACTTGAGGTCATGCGCGACGGTAAGCGTGGTCCAGAATGCGGATTCGGGATTGTTCGCCGGGCTGGCAAGGCTTGATATCACCACGTCGAACGGCGTTGCCGCGGTGATATCCTTGGTGCCCACCAGCGAGCCGCCCCAGCTTTCCAGGCTTTTCCGGTCGATCCCGTAATAATCCAGCACCGGCATGACGCTCGGCTGGAAATCGGTGATGATCCGAACCGGCAGCTTGCGCGCCCGGATTTCGGCGAGGCTGGAAATGCCGAGTTGCGGCTTGACCGCCACCAGCAGATAGGTCGGGTCCTCGATCCGCGCGATCAGGCGCAGTCCGGTATAGGGACCGTCCTTGGCGTAGATATATTGGCCACGATAGGCCCAACCCAGCATCGACGCCTCGGTAATGCCGAAGTCGACATGGGCATTGATGCGCCGGGTCGTTCCGTGGCGCAGGTCGTCTTCGACCAGCGGGGGTGGCAAGGCCGCGTTGGCGACCAGCCTTGGCCCTTCGGTGCGGTTGCAATTGCGACACAGGATGATCTCGTAACCGTCGGGCCGGACCGCATCGCGCAAAAATTCGCCCAGTTCGCCCCAGGGGCAGGCTTCGGAACAGGCGGAGGCCAGCACCAGCCGCTTTGTAGCGTAGCCTGTGGCGCCGACATCCTCGGTCTGGCCCACTCCGGGGCCGACCTCAGCGGCATGAAGTGTCACGACCGGCGTCGCGGCGGCAATCCATAGCGCAAGTGCGGTCAACAGTGTCCGTACCAAGCGTTCTCTCCCAGATTGCCCTGTGCCGGGCCTTGGCCACCATGATGCGCGCGCGTTGATCGCGCTGCGCGGCAGCCTACCACATCAACTCCAAAAGTGTATACTATATAATATACCAAATTTCGCACAGATCAGGAGAGTGCCGGCGAGTCCTCTCTGGTCGGGCTTTCCCCGGCTGCGCCCGGGCCTACTTCGGCGGCCTGTTCCGCGGCGATCATCGCCGCCAGCATCCGTCGGGCGGAAACCGGCGCGGCATCGGTTGGCAACAATATCGGATCGAGTTCGTTGATATCGCTGACCGTGCCCATGTTCCGCTGCACCATCTCGATCATCGGCTCGTCCTGCTGCCCGAACGCCAGATCGAAGAAATCGAGCATGGCCTTGTCCACCTCCGGCTCGTCCTGTCGACGATTGCGGCCGTTGACGAAGAAATAGTGCGAGGTGAACTCGGTCTCGGGAGTGATGAAATGCAACTGGGGGATATGCACCCCGGTTTCGCGGTCCTGGCCCACTTCCCAGCTGCCCACGGCGAAATCGAGGAACGCCGGCGGATACCAGGTCATGGTCGTGTCGGTGTGAACCGGGGTTGCCGCATCCATGCCGAACAGATTGACATGGGCCGATGACGGCCCGAGCCCGCTGCGCAGGCGGTGGTTCACGATCGAACCCTCGCGCCGCTCCAGCCGTTGCGAGGTGGCCGCCAGCAATTGCTCGGCCGTGTAGTTCCCGCCGCTGAACTGCGGGTGGATGAACGCCGCGTGGCTGAGATCCAGCAGATTGTCGACCACCAGCTCATAATGGCCGCGCACATGCAACAGCCCGCGAACCAGCGCGTATTCTTCGGGCTTTTCCAGGAAATCGACCCTTGGCAAAGCTTCCGGGGTCGCCAGGTGCGGATCGCCCGGCCAGAACCAGACGATGCCGTACCGCTCCATGACCGGCCAGGCCTTGATATCGGCCGCGCGCAACGGTCCCTTGTTCTTGGCGTGGGGGTTGAACACGCAGTGGCCCGAACGGTTGAAGCGCAAGCCGTGATAGGGGCATTCCAGCGTATCGCCGATCTGCTTGCCAGCGGAAAGCGGCGCGAAGCGGTGCGGGCAACGGTTGACGATCATGCCCACTTCGCCGTCCTCGCCCCGGAACAGGACAGCATTCTGGTCGATCAGCGTGCGGGCCAGCGGTTCGGCACCCACCTCGTGCGAATAGGCGGCAGCGTACCAGGCGTTCTTCAATATCGACAGCAAGGGCGGCTCTCCGTGGTCTGCGCCGCGATTGCCATTTCGCGTGTCGCATGGGTCTTAAAAGGCCTTCCCGATCCGCAGGACCACGCCGCCTTGCCCGGCAATCCGCCCCGGCGCGCCACCCCTAAGATCGGTAGTCAAAAATGTATATCAATATCGACGCGTCTTGTCATCACCCTACGCTATCGCGGCGGGCGGAAACAATCGGCGCGTGCATCACAGATCGAGCACCAGCCGGTCGGACAGCGCGCCGGAGCTGCAGATCATCATGACCTTGCCTTCGCGTCGCTCCTTGGGCGTCAGCACCGCGTCATAGTGATCGGGTATGCCCGCCAGCACGCGGGTTTCGCAGGCGCCGCAGGTTCCCTGTTCGCAACTGGAATTGGCTTGCACGCCCGCCGCGCGCACCACGTCCAGGATCGATTCCCCTGCCGGTACGGTCAGCGTCAGGCCGGAACGGGCCAATTCCACGACAAAGCTTCCCGCCTCGGGCAGGTCGGACTTGGCGGGTCCGGTCGTGCCGGGATCGTTCCCGGAGCCTCCCGTTGCCGGCTTTTGTACCGCGCCTTCATCCATCGCGCATCGACCTCCCTGGCAGCCCTCGCCGCGCCCGAATCGCCCGGACGCGATCATGAAACTATCTTAGTGCTAAGATATATTGACAGCGTGATCGAGCAAAAATAGGGAGTCTGCATAACCGCACGCCGGCCCGTCGGGGCGGATCGTCCCGCACCCGCAGAACAGGAAGAACAGCCGTGGTCCAGATGGTAGAGACTGACGTATTGGTCATCGGCGGCGGTTCCGCTGCGACGCGGGCTGCTCTGGAAGCAGCGACCGCCGGCGCGCAGGTCTTGCTGGTCGACAAGGGGGAAATCGGCGAGAGCGGGTCCAGCCCCCATGCGCTGGTGGGCTTCAGCGTACCACTGCTGGACGAGGCGGACACCGCGGAGCTTTTCCTGGACGACTGGACGGCGGCAAGCGGTGGGATCTGCGATCGCGATCTGGTGGCGCAATGTGCCGCGCACGGCCGTTCCCTAGCGGAGGATATGGAGCGGCGCGGGGTGGAATTCATCCGCAATGCCGATGGCAGCTGGTTCCTTTCCAAGCGTGCCGGCCATTCGGTGCGGCGCACGCTGATGGCGCAGGGGCACGGAAAGGGCGTTCACGCCAATGTGATCCAGCCGATGCGGCAGGCCATGCTCGACGCGGGCATTGAACTGCACGAGAACACGATGATCACCCGCCTGTTGCTGGCCGGGGATACGGTGGCGGGCGCCTATGCCGTTGGTCCGGACGGCGTGCATTATGTGATCCGCGCCAAGGCGGTGGTGCTGGCATCGGGCGGAGTCAACCGCCTCTATTCGATCCTGTGCGAAGAGGTGGTCGATCCCAAGGCCCGCACGACCGGCGATTCCTACAGTCTGGCCTTCCACGCCGGAGTGCCGCTGATCGATATGGAATTCGCCCAGTTCCGCGATTCCCCGCCTGCCGGGCCAATCTTTGGCGCGGCTTACGTCAATGCGCTGGGCGAACGGATCATGGAGAAATACGATCCGGAGAATCTCGAATGCGCCCCGCGCTACATGATGGCGCGCGCTGTCTATACCGAGAACTTCGAGGGGCGCGGACCGGTGGTCTGGCATGTCGAGGAAGGGCAGGTCGCGCGTTCCCGCGCGCCGGTCGGCACTTACGAGGGCGGCCAGATCGTGCCGATCACGCTGATGTTCCAGCGCCTGATGGGCGGCGCGCGGATCGATACCAATGCCGCAACCCGGATCGCCGGATTGTTCGCCGCGGGCGAGGCTTCGGGCGGCATCCACGGCGGCGACCGGATGCAGGGCTGTGGCTTTCTGGAAACCCAGACCTTCGGCGCGATTGCGGGGCGCAGCGCCGCCGGCTTCGCCGCAGGTCAGAAGTCCCCGTCGATCGCGCCGGATACTGTTGCGCAAGAGCAGGCGCGGCTGTCGGGCGGAGGCGGGACGATCAGCCCCGCCAGCCTGTTCGCACAAGTGCAGAATATCATGTGGAGCAAGGCGGGCGTGGTGTCCAACCGCCAGCAGTTGACCGAGGCGATTGCCGAATTGCAGGAAATCCGCCGGATTGCCGCCAGCGGCATCGACACGTCAGACATCGTCGCGGCCGAGGATTTGCGCAATCTGGCGCTGACCGCCGAACTGGTAGCCACCGCCAAGCTCGCTCGCGAGGAAACCCGCAGCGGCCACGGGCGCACGGATTTCCCGCTGCAGGACGAAAGCTGGGTCCGGCATGTTCGGCTCTCCCGTTCGGCAGAAGGGGCGATCGCCGTCGACACGATCCCGGTGAACAGGTCCTGACCCCTCCTATGGGAGGGTCATTTCGATCGACAGCATCAGCTTGCGCAAGAAGGCGTTGCCATTGGCGCGGGCCGATGCGGACAGGCCGTTCATGAGCGCGGATTCCACTGCGGCGAACTGTTCCATCGCCGCCATCGCCAATTCCTTGCCCGGCGCAGTCAGCTCTATCAGCATGGAACGCTGATCGCTGGGATGGGCGCAGCGGCGGATAAGGCCGCGCGTTTCAAGCCGGCGTGCCACGCCGGTAAGGCCGCCCGACGTTACAGGGACATAGCGCCCCGCCAGATCGCTGGGCGCGCAGCGATAAGGCGCACCGCTGCGCATCAGCCCTGCCAGCAGGCGGAATTCGTTGTCCGAAAGATCGTGTTGATCGAGAATCTTGCCCACGCCGGCGCGCAGCCGGTCGTCGATGCGGGCAATCCGCGCCGCAATCGCGCGGACATCGCGGTCCAGCCCCGGAATGACATCCGCCCATTCGTCCACCAGCGTATCGACCGCCGCGTCCAGCCGCTGTTCGTGGCTGGCCATTTGCAGTTTGGCTTGCTCGGCCGGGCTGGTTGATCTGGCGCGGGACTTGGTCGGAAGCGGCTTGGCACTGGATTGCATGATTCTACCAACGAAGGGCCGGCCGGTTCATCCGGCCGGTGCGGGATCGCCACGGAAATGGCCGCTTTCCAGACGATGCGCAATCGCCCAGTGGCGCCAAGATGCAATTCCGCTGGCGCTTGAAGGCGGCCGGATTTATCTTAGCACTAAAGCAATAAGGGACGGGAGGAAGAGGACCATGGCCGCGACGGACAGCATTCGCAAAGCGCTGGAAAGCACGGCGTTCCGATCGCTGGGGGCATTGGTGGCCCGGCTGCTGCTGGGGCTGCCATTCGTGATTTTCGGCGTGATGAAATACGCCAACATGGGCAGGATGACCGCCTACATCGAAAAGGGCGGTCTGCCGGGGGAGATGATCTATCTGGTCATCCCCTTCCAGATTCTGTGCGGGCTGGCGGTGTGGCTGGGTGCGGCTACCCGTTGGGCCGCTTTTCTGCTTGGCGGCTTCTGCCTGGTGGCGGCTTCGCTCTACCACAACAATCTGGCAGATCCCGGCGAACTGGCCTTCTTCACCAAGGATTTCGCTACCGCCGGCGGCTTTTATTTTCTGTGGCAATCCGGCCCGGGCCGCTGGTCGATCGATGGCTGGCTGCAACGGCTCGATTAGAACATGGCACGCCGCGGCGGCACAGGCCAGGGCGCTACTCTTATCGCCGCTGCCAGCGCCCCGGCCGGCGTTCGGCGACCGCCTGTACGCCTTCCTTGAAGTCCGCGCTGGCGAACAGCGCGATCTGTTCGCGGCATTCCCGTTCCGTCTGCGCGGCCACCGCATCGGCAAGCCCGTGGCGCAGCGTGGCGCGCGTGGCTTCGACCGCAAGCGGAGCGCCTTCGGCGATCTCGGTGGCAAAGGCGAGGGCGGCTTCCGCCAGGTGCTCGGCGGACACTACCTCGTCCACCAGGCCCATGGCCGCGGCTTCGGCTCCGGTATATCGGCGGCCGGTGTAGAACAGCTTCGCGGTGTTCTGATGGCCGATCACGCGCGGCAGGATATGGGTCAGCCCGAAGCCGGGATGGATGCCGATCTTGACGAAATTCCCGGCGAACCGGGCGTCTTCCGCCGCAATCCGGAAATCGCCCACCATGGCGAGGCCAAGCCCTCCGCCAATGGCGGCGCCCTGAACCGCGACAACGATGGGTTTGCGCGTCCGGAACAAGCGGACCGCCTGGCGATAGAGATCGCCCGGATCGGCCAGTTCGCCCTGGCCAGACCCTTCGCGGCCGGAAAAGCTCGCGCCGGCGCAGAAGACCTTGCCTTCGGAACGCAGCAGGACCGCGCGCAGATCATCGGTACGATCGATTTCTTCCAGCGCATCGGCCAGCGCATTGATAAGATCGACATCGAAATAATTGAGCGGCGGGCGCGAAAAACTGACGATCGCGACGGCATCCTGCGTGGTGATGGTGACGCCATCGAACACGGTCTTCATGCGTTTTCCTCTCACGTTCCCGGCGTGATGGCCGGGCTTCTTCGAATCCTGGCCACCGCAAGCCGCACGGCCTTCGTCCGTTGCCGGAAACGATGGCGGATACAAGCGTATCGCGCAATGACAGGCGCGCACNNTTTACATAATCTCTATTATCACCGTTATGGACGCCTTCCGGGACCGGCGCCAAGGCCCGTCTCCATCCGGCCGAAACCTCTAGAGGCGCGGCAAAGCCATGGCCTTGCGGGATTGCCGCTTCTCGGGCGCGCCACCGAGCTGTTCCTCGTGAATGTCGAGCAGGGAATCCAGCAGCTCGGCATCGCTGCTCGACATCACGCCAAGCACCTCGGCCTCATCACAGCCTTCCGCGGCGAGATAGGCATGGCCCATGCTGGAATCGATGTAGAGCGATTCCCCCTCGTTAAGCACCATCGCGTCATAGAACTCCGTCACGACCACCACGCTGCCACGGACCACATAGACGAACTCTTCGCCCGCGTGGCGCACGAGATCGCCGAACTGTTCCAGCGTCTTGGCACGGATCTTGGTGATCGCCGGGATCATGCGCTTCCGCCGCAGCTCGGTGCAGAGGTAGTAATAGTCGTAATTGGGCGTTTCGACGCGCAGCGCTTCGTTCAGGAGACCTTTGCTGCGCCGGGCGGTGACCTGTGCGGCCGGCGTTTCCTCGCGGCTGCTTTCGGCGAACAGTTCGGACATCCGCAAGCCAAGCCGCTGGCTGATCTGCTGCAGCTTGTCGTAGGTCAGCGTAAGCCGATCGTGTTCGACCTTCGACAAGGTGGAGACCGGAATGCCCGCCTTCTCGCTCATTTGCTTGAGCGTCCACCCGTTACGGCTGCGCAATCCGCGTACCAGCGCGCCGAGTGTGGGAGTAGCTGCGGACATCCGGACGATCCTTATTCGTTGACTGATTTTCCAATCAGGATAAATTAATCCCAATTGGAGCATTTGCACACTGTACTGGTCTGGCGTGGCCAGAGCAATCCCGGTGAGCATCAAGGGAGTTCAGGATCATGCGAACATGGCGCAAGGCCATCGTCGGCGGACTTTTGTTGCTGTGCGGCGGTGGGTTGATCCAGGGACAGGCCCCCTCTCCCACTGTCGCTGGCGCGGCACCCCAACCCACGGCGCAGCCGGCGCCGGCCGTGCTCACCAAATCGGACGTGGATACCTGGCTCGATGGCTATATGCCGCAAGCGCTGCGTAGCGGGGATATTCCCGGCGCGGTGGTCACCGTGGTCAAGGACGGCAAGATCCTGACCGCGCGCGGGTTCGGCTATGCCGATGTCGCCACGCGCAAGCCGGTCGATCCCGAACGCACGCTGTTCCGGCCCGGCTCGGTATCGAAGCTGGTCACCTGGACCGCGGTGATGCAGCAGGTCGAACAGGGCAAGATCGACCTGGACCGCGACGTCAACGCCTATCTCGATTTCCGGATTCCGCCGTACCAGGGCAAGCCGGTGACGATGCGCCAGCTTATGACGCATACCGGCGGCTTCGAGGAAACCGGCAAGGGCATCATCTTCTACGACAAGAAGTGGGACATGCCGCTGGGGGATTACCTGAAGCGCGCCATCCCCGTGCGCATCTTCGCGCCCGGTTCGACCCCCGCCTATTCGAACTGGGGGACCGCCCTCGCCGGCTATATCGTGCAGCGCACCTCGGGCGAGGACTTCTTCGCCTATACCGAAAGGCATGTTCTGGGGCCGATCGGGATGCGCCAGTCGTCGATGCGCCAGCCCCTGCCCCAGCGGCTCGTGCCCGACATGTCGATTGGCTACAAGGATGGCAAGCCGACCGAGGGCTTCGAGATTCTGGGGCCGTGGCCGGCTGGATCGCTTTCCGCATCGGGCACCGACATGGGCCGCTTCATGATCGCCCACCTGCAGCGTGGCGAGATCGACGGCCAGCGCGTCCTGAAGCCGGAAACGGCGGACATGATGCACAACAGCCCGCTCGCCAAGGTGGACCCCTTCTCGCTGGTGCCGCCGCTCAACCGTATGGAACTCGGGTTCTTCGAAACCAACGTCAACGGGCGCGAAGTCATCGGGCATCTGGGCGATACCGAGGCCTTCCACACCTCGCTGCACCTGTTCATGAAGGACGGGATCGGCTTCTACGTCTCGTTCAACAGCGGCGGGCGGCAGGGCGCTTCGGGCGACCTGCGCAACGCGCTGTTCATGGATTTCGCCGATCGCTACCTGCCCTATGCCGGCCCGGCCGACGGACGCGTCGATGCCGCAACGGCGAAAGAACACGCGAAGATGATGGCGGGCAGCTGGGATGCGAGCCGCCGGTGGCAGACCAACTATTTCTCCGTGGTGAACCTGCTCGGCCAGTTCAAGGTCGCTACCAACGACAAGGGCGAGCTGGTCATCCCCGGCCTGAAAGGGCCGAACGGCCGCCCGCGCGAATGGGTCGAGATCGCGCCCTTCGTCTGGCGCGACAAGTTCGGCCATGATCGCCTGGCCGCCAAGGTGGTGGACGGCAAGGTCGTCCGCTGGTCGATGGACTTCTTTTCCCCGTTCGAAGTGTTCGATCGCGTGCCCGCCAGCCGGTCGGCCACGTGGGTCTTGCCGGCACTCTACGCCAGCCTTGGCGTACTTGTGCTGACGCTGATCGCCTGGCCATGGGGCTGGTTCACGCGGCGGCGCTACAAGGCGGCCTTTGGCCTCGAACGCGGTGCTCTCAAGGCATACCGGGCGGTGCGCGTCGTCAGTGCCGTATCCGTTGCCGTGCTGATCGGCTGGGTCGTGGCCTTCTCGCTCCTGCTGGAAAGCGCCAGTTTCCTGGCGGGCGGGCTCGATCCCTGGCTGTGGGTATTGCAGATCCTTGGCCTGATCGCGTTCTTCGGCGCGGTGCCGATCGCCGCCTGGAATGCCTGGCAAGCGTGGAAGGGCAAACGCGGCTGGTTCAGCAAGCTGTGGGCCGTTCTTTTGCTGCTCGCCTCGCTGATGGTGCTCTACTTCGCGGTCACCTTCGGGCTGGTGGCGATGACGGTGGCCTACTGATGGCCGCCCTCACGCTCACGGTCGCGACGGAGACGCTGCGGCTGGCACAACCCTTCCGCATTGCGGGCCACGTGTTCGAATGTTCCGAGGTGATTGTCGTAACCCTGGACGATGGCGATCACGCCGGGCGCGGCGAAGGCGGCGGCGTGTTCTTCCTGGGCGATGACGTTCCGCATATGCTTGCCGGAATCGCGGCGGCGCGGTCCGCTATCGAAAGCGGGATCGGGCGCGAGGAACTGCGCACGATCATGCCACCGGGCGGCGCGCGCAACGCGGTGGATTGCGCGCTGTGGGAACTCGAAGCGAACCGGGCGGGCGTGCCGGTGTGGCAGCTTGCCGGGCAGTCCAGCCCGCGGGCCTTGCGGACAACCTTCACGCTCGGCGCGGATACGCCCGACGTTATGGCGCGGGGCGCGGTGAACTACGCGGAAGCCCGCGCGATCAAGGTCAAGCTCACCGGCCATCTGGACCTCGACAGCGCGCGGGTACGGGCCATCCGCGCCGCGCGGCCTGATGTCTGGTTGGGCGTGGATGGGAACCAGGGCTTTGCGGCGGCCGATCTCGGACCGCTGATCGAGGTGCTGGTCGCCGAGGGGGTTTCGCTGCTTGAACAGCCGGTGGCGCGCGGACGCGAGGCCGATCTGGAGGGGCTCGCCTCGCCTATCCCGATCGCTGGCGACGAGAGCATCCTCTCGCTCGACGACATCCCCGGTGCGGTCGGCCGTTATCAGGTCGTGAACATCAAGCTCGACAAGTGTGGCGGGCTTACCGAAGGCCTGCTCATGGCCGAAAAGGCGCGCGCGCTCGGTCTCGACGTGATGGTGGGCAACATGGTCGGCACTAGTCTGGCCATGGCGCCGGGCTTCGTACTGGGCCAGCTCTGCGATGTCGTCGATCTCGACGGGCCTACCTTCCTCGCCCGCGACCGGGTGCCGGGCGTCACCTATGCCAACGGCGATATTTTCGCCGGCCCGGCCGTGTGGGGATCGGGCGCGCCCGTTACCGCATGATGCCGGAACAGACCTGGTTCGGTCAGCCGCGCGGGCTGACCGTCTTGTTCCTGACCAACATGTGGGAGCAGTTCTCGTACTACGGGATGCGGGCGCTGCTGGTCTATTACATGACCAAGCAGCTCCTGCTGGGCCAGGCCCACGCGTCGTTCATCTACGGCGCCTATACGGCGGGCGCCTATTTCACCCCGATCCTCGGCGGGTTGATCGCCGACCGTGTGCTCGGCAAGCGACGGGCCATCGTGCTGGGCGGCGCGATCATGTGCGCCGGGCACTTCATGATGACCTTCGAGCCGCTGTTCTATGCCGCGCTCGCCACGATCGCGATCGGGAACGGCCTGTTTCTGCCCTGCCTGCCAAGCCAGGTCGGCGATCTCTACAAGCCCGACGATCAACGCCGTGGCTGGGCCTACAACGTCTACTACGTCGGCATCAACATCGGCGGTTTCCTGGCGCCGCTGATCTGCGGCACGCTGGGCGAGGTCTATGGCTGGCATTACGGTTTCGGCGTGGCCGGGATCGGGATGGGTCTGGGGCTGGTGATCTACCTGTCCGGCCAGCGCCACCTGCCCCCCGAACGCAAGCCCGCCCGCGCCACCGAGGCGCGGCCGCTCGCCTTCGATCCGAAAGTGGCCGCCGTCCTGCTCGGCATCGGTCTGGCGGTAACGCTGTTCCGCTCCGCCTACGAACAGGTGGGCAACACCGTTGCCCTGTGGGCCGACAGCGGGATCGATCGGAGCGCGGGCAGCCTTGCCATACCGATGACGTGGTTCCAGTCGCTCAATCCGCTGTTCGTCATGCTGCTGACCCCGCCCCTTCTCCACTTCTGGCGCCGCCGGGCGGAAGCCGCGGGCGATACCGCGCCGCTACACCGCATGGCGATGGGCGCATTGATCGTCGCCGGTGCCTACGCGATGCTCGCCACCATCGCCTGGACGACCGGACCAGCGCGGGCCAACTGGATGTGGCTTGCCGCGTTCTTCCTGATTTTCACCTTCGGCGAACTGTTCATCCTGCCGACCGGTCTGGGCCTGTTCGCGCGCCTCGCGCCTCTGAGCCTTGGCGCGACTACCGTTGCGGCTTGGTTTTTCATCACCTTCACCGGCAGCCTCAGCGCCGGCGTGGTCGGCACGTTGTGGAGCCGCCTCGCTCCCGCGCCGTTCTTTCTCGTCCTTGCCGGGCTGGCCTGCCTGTCCGCCCTGCTCCTCCGCCTTCTGAGCGCCCCGACAGAGACGATCGAACAACGGACAGCGCAGAATGTGCGCAAATCGGCCGAAATGGATTGACAGTTTTCCTATTGAGACAATAACGTCCTTATCAGGATAATAATGTCACGCGGCGTTCCGGACGGGTGTGGGGTTCACATAGGGCCCTTCCGGCACGCCTTGTCCCAACGGACCCGAATTCGGGAGGAATACCATGAGACGAGCTCGCACCACCTTGCTGATGACCGCTTGCCTGACGGCCATCGCATCCGGCCCGGCCCTGGCGCAGTCGGCGACCGATTCCGAAAAGGGCACGTTCGGCGACGATGAAATCGTCGTGACCGCGCAGAAGCGAGAACAGACCCTGATCGACGTGCCGCAATCGATCTCGGTCGTTTCTGGCGATCTTCTCGAACGATCGCAGGCCAACAACTTCCAGGACTTTCTCAACCACGTCCCGGGCCTTCAGCTCAATCAGGCCACACCCGGCGCGGGCCGTCTGGTGCTGCGTGGCCTCAACACCGGCGGCGTCGCCTCGACGGTGGGTGTCTATGTCGACGAAACGCCGTTCGGCTCGTCGACGGCCCTCGCCAACGGCGCGGTGCTGGCCGGCGATTTCGATACTTTCGACATCGCGCGCGTCGAAGTGCTGCGCGGGCCGCAGGGCACGCTCTATGGCGCCTCCACGCTGGGCGGCCTGATCAAGTACGTCACCAACGCGCCCAAGCTTGGCGCCACCGAAGGCGCGGTGCGCGGCGCGGCGGAGGCGACCAAGGGCGGCGCGATGTCGTACCACGGCAACGCCATGATCAACCTGCCACTGGGCGAGACGCTCGCGTTCCGCGCATCGGGCTTCTACCACAAGAACGGCGGCTGGATCGATTCCATCGGCACATCGGGCACGTCGTTCGCCAGCCCGGTCACCTCAGACGTCGCCAGCAACATCAACGACTCCAAGGTCTATGGCGGCCGCGCTTCGCTGCTGTTCAAGCCGAACGAGATGTTCGACGTCCGTCTGACGGCCTATCTCCAGAACATCCGCGCCAATGCCGATTCTTCGGTGGAGAGCGATCCGGCCACGCTGCGCACGCTCTATGGCCGCCCCACCCAGTCGCAGTTCTCGCCCGAATTCACCAATGTCAATTATCGGGTCTACAGCGGCACGATCACTGCCGACCTCGGTTTCGCCACCCTGACCAGCGCAACCAGCTACGCGACGCAGAAGCAGACCTTCCGCGACGACGCGACGTTCAATCTCAGCGGCATCGTGCAGGCATTGCTGGGCGCGCCGGCCAACGATTTCGTGCTCAACCAGAAGGTCAACACGCGCAAGTGGACGCAGGAACTGCGGCTCGCCGGTGCGGTCGGGAACAGCCTCGATTGGTTGATCGGCGGCTATTACAACGATGAGAAGGGCCTGCTGCTGCAGGACTACGCCGCCTATACGCCGGGCACGACGACACCGATCGCCTTCCCCTTCGTGCTGGGCCATGTCGATCTGCAATCCAAGTACAAGGAATATGCGGGCTTCGCCAACCTGACCCTGCATCTCGGCACCATGTTCGACGTCGATTTCGGCGGGCGCTATAGCCACAACAAGCAGGTCGCCAGCCAGGCGGCGAGCGGCGTCCTTGCCGGCAATGTGCCGGTCAACAGCAACCTGCGCTCGTCCGATAACGTCTTCACCTATTCGGTGGCGCCCAAGTTCAAGATCAGCGACCGCGCGACGCTCTATGCCCGCGTCGCCAAGGGCTATCGTCCGGGCGGCCCCAACGTGATCGCGCCGAATGCCCCGGCGGGAACCCCGTCCAGCTTCGATCCGGACACGGCCGTCAGCTACGAAGTAGGCTTCAAGGGCGAGACGGCGGATCGCAGCCTCGGGCTGGACCTGGCGGTGTTCCATATCGACTGGGACAAGATCCAGCTCCTGACGGTGGTCAACGGCTTCGGCGTGAACATCAATGGCGCCGGCGCAAAGAGTCAGGGCGCCGAATTCACCCTGACCATGCGGCCGACCAAGGGCTTCGTGGTTTCGTTCAACGGCGCCTATACCGACGCCAAGCTGAAGGCGGACGCGCCGGCGCTGGTGGGCGGCCGCAAGGGCGATCAACTGCCATTCACGCCGAAGTATGCCATCTCGCTCAACAGCGATTACGATTGGGATCTTGGCGGAACCACCAAGGCCTTCATAGGGGGTTCGCTGCGCTTCCTATCCAAGCAGAGCGGCAGCTTCGACGCCACCTTCCGCGCCGCAAACGGCCGGCAGCGCCAGCTTCCTTCCTACGCCACCGTCGATCTGCGCGCGGGCCTGGATTTCGGTAAGTTCGGCATCGAGGCCTACGTCCGCAACCTGACCGATGCGGAAGGCAAGACCTCGACCGGCGCGCTGACCGCGAATGGCTTGCCATTGAACCCGGGCGGGGCGATCATCACCGGCGTTATCCGCCCGCGCACATTCGGACTTTCGCTCAGTGCTCAATACTGAATTTCCACTGGCCGCCGCACCGGCCGCCAAGGCGTCGGGCAGCCTGACGCTGCCCGGCCCTTACCTGCTCTTTCTCGGTGACACGACCGAACCGGGATTTGCCAAGACCGCGTTCGGATTGCGTGACTGGGCGCCGGAGCGCTGCGTCGGGGAATTCGTGCTGCCGGGTGCGGCAGTATCCACCGGCCTTCCACGGCTCGAACTGGAGCAGGCCTATGCCCGTGGCGCCCGTGCATTGCTGATCGGCGTCGCCAGTCCCGGCGGGGCAATCCCGCCGCACTGGGTGCCGAGCTTGCTCGCCGCGCTGGATGCCGGGCTCGACATCGTCGCCGGCATGCATGTGAAGCTGAACGCCATTCCCGAACTGCGCCGCCTGGCCGAAAACAACGGCCGCCGGCTTGTCGATGTCCGCACCCCGCCCGAGGGCGTTAGTGTGGCGACCGGCCGCAAGCGTTCGGGCAGGCGCCTGCTGACCGTTGGCACCGATTGCGCGCTCGGCAAGAAATACACGGCACTGGCCATCGCCCGGGGGCTGCAGGAGCGCGGGCTGGATGCCACGTTCCGGGCGACCGGGCAGACCGGGATCATGATCGCGGGATCGGGTATCCCGATCGACGCGGTCGTGGCCGATTTCGTCGCCGGTGCCGCCGAGGCGCTGACTCCCGCGGCCGATCCGGCGCATATCGACGTCATCGAGGGCCAGGGTTCGCTCTATCACCCCGCCTATGCGGCAGTATCGCTCGGCCTGCTTCACGGCAGCCAACCCGATCTCTTCGTCGTCTGCCACCAGCCTGGTCGCGAACGCATCCTCGGCATGCCCGACTATGCCGTTCCGGCGATCGAGGATGTCATCGCGCAAACGATCGCGCTGGGCCGGCTGACCAATCCGGCGATCCGCTGCGCCGGTGTCAGCCTCAACACTGCGGGCATGAGCGAGGATGCGGCGGCAGCGGAAATCGCCGCCGTGGCCGCGCGTCTAAGCCTGCCCGTTGCCGATCCGATCCGCGGCGGCATGGCGTTCGAGCGCCTGCTCGACGCCTGCACCGGATGAGCCAAGCCGCTCCGGAGAGCTGGTTCAAGCGGCTCCTCCTGCCGGGGCTATCGTTCAAGGCCGTCGTGATCGGCGGCGGCTATGCCACCGGGCGCGAGATCGCCGAGTTCTTCCTGCCGGCCGGCGCCTGGGGCGGGATCGCCGCGATCGCGCTGGCAACGGCGATCTGGAGCGCGGTCTGCGTGGCGACGTTCCTTGTCGCCCGTGCGGCGCGGGCGCGCGATTATCGCGCCTTCTTCAAAGTGCTGCTGGGCCGTGGCTGGATCCTGTTCGAGATCGCCTATGCGCTGTTCGTGATGCTGCTGCTCGCGGTGTTCGGCGCGGCGGCGGGCGAGATCGTTCACACCGCCGGCCTACCGCCGATGGCCGGTACGGTTGCGCTGATGGCCGGCATCGCCGGCTTCGCCGCCTTCGGCAACACGGCTGTCGAGCGGCTTTTCACCTGGGTTTCGGTGCTGCTCTACGGCGTCTATGCGGTGTTCCTCGTCCTCGCGCTGTCGAGCTTCGGAGACCGCATCGCCGCCGCCTTTGCCCAAGGCGCGCCGGCCGGTCACGGCTGGTTTGCCGATTGGTTCGGGGGCGGGCTGACATATGCCAGCTACAACATCATCGGCGCGATCGTGATCCTGCCGGTCACCCGCCACCTCGCCAGCAACCGCGACGCGGTGATTGCCGGGGCGATCGCCGGGCCGCTGGCGATGCTGCCCGCGTTGATGTTCTTCGTGTGCATGGCCGCCTTCCTGCCCGGCATCGCCGGCGAGGCGCTGCCTTCGGACTTTCTGCTGCGCCAGCTTGGCCAGCCCCTGTTCCATGTGCTGTTCCAGCTGATGATATTCTCCGCGCTGCTCGAAAGCGGCACGGGTGCCGTCCATGCGATCAACGAACGCATCGCCGCGGCCTGGCGGCACAACCGCGGCGCCCCGCCGACGGTGCCGTTGCGGGCCGCGATCACGATCGCGCTGCTGGTCCTGTGCATGGTGGTGGCCGACCGCGTCGGACTGATCGCGCTGATTGCCAACGGCTATCGCGCGCTCGCCTTCGTGCTCCTTGCCCTTTACATCCTGCCGCTGCTGACGATCGGTCTCTGGCGGTTCCGCAATGGCCAGCTCGCCCCAGGAGAAGCCCGATGAAACGTCTGTCCCTGCTGGCAGGGCTTTGCCTTGCCGCCTCGGTTCCCCACGCTGCCCTTGCCGCGCCGCCGGCAGACATCGATGCGCGGATCGAGGCAATCCGCCAGTCCTCGGGCACGCCGGGCATGGCCGTTGCCATCGTCGAGAACGGCAAGGTCGTGCTCGCCAAGGGTTATGGCGAACGCCGGCTTGGCGCGCCCGCGAAAGTGGACGCGGACACGATTTTCATGATCGGTTCGACCGGCAAGGCCCTGACCGCCGCCGCGCTCGCCACGCTGGTCGATGCCGGCAAGATCGGCTGGGACGACAAGGTCATCGACCACATCCCCGATTTCCAGATGTACGACGCCTGGGTCACGCGCGAGATGACGATCCGCGACCTTCTGGTGCATCGCAGCGGGCTGGGGCTGGGAGCGGGAGACCTGCTCACCGTGCCGCGCGGCGCGATCTCGCGCGACGACCTGATGCGCCGGCTGCGCTACATCAAGCCGGCAACGAGCTTTCGCAGCGGCTATGCCTACGACAACATCCTCTACGGCGTGGCGGGGCTGCTGATCGAGCGCGTCAGCGGGCAGAGCTGGGAAGATTACATGAAGGCGCATGTCTTCGCGCCGGCCGGGATGCGCGATGCGGCGGCCGACTTCAGGACGCAGACCTCCGCGCCCAATCGCGCGCAGCCGCATGGCCGGGTCGGCATGGTGCGCGGCGATGGCCCGCAAGTCGTACTCGACGAGCGCGACCAGCTGGGTCGGGCGATGGCCCCGGCGGGCCTGATCGCGATGAGCGCAAACGACATGGCGCGCTGGTTGCAGATCCAGCTTGCCGGCAGCGCGCTGCCCGAAGGCGGCCACCTGTTCAGCGCGGCGGCCGGCAAGGAGATGTGGTCGCCGGTCACGCCGATCCCGATCACCCCGGCGCCCGAACCGATCGCGGCGACCACGCCGACGTTCGATGCCTATGCGCTGGGCTGGGAAGTGCGCGATTATCATGGCACGCGCATCGTCTGGCACGCCGGCGGGCTGCTCGGCTTCACCTCGATCGTGTGCCTGATCCCCGAGAAGAACGTCGGTTTCGCCATCGAGGTGAACGCCGAGGAAAGCGAGCCGCGCCACGGGCTGATGTACGAACTGCTCGATCATTACCTGGGCCTGCCCCGGCAGGACTGGCCGCAGCGCTTTCACGACTATCGCGCCAAGCGCATCGTCGATGCCGTTGCGGCGATGAAGCAGGCGGCGACCACGCCGGCGCAGGTTGGCCCTTCGCTGCCGCTCGACCGCTATGCCGGGACCTACAGCGATCCCTGGTACGGCAAGCTGGCGATCGGTTCGGACGCCAAGGGGCTGACGGTCAGCTTCGTGCCCACGGCCGGCATGAGCGGGCGCCTTGTCCACTATCAGTACGATACGTTCATCGCCCAGTTCGACGATCCGGGGATCGAAAAGGCCTATCTCACCTTCCAGCTCGATGCCGACGGCAAGGTATCGTCCATTTCCGCGAAGCCAGTATCGCCCATCGCCGATTTCAGTTTCGATTACAAAGACCTGCTGTTCACGCCCGCGCCCGAACCGCGCAAGTGATCGGACAAGCCGGTTCCGTCGCGGCGGAGCCGGTTGGCCCACCGGCGGCCGGACCTCAAGATGCTGCGGTAAAAAACTGTAATATATTATCTATTTCATGAAATATCGGTCATCGGCATGACCGATCCGCACTATTCATCTCCGCGCAAGGGCGCACGGATCATGGAACCGTGACGATACCGAACGGAGCCCGCCCATGCGTCGTCCGCTGCTGGGACAGAGTTTGGCCGCCCTTGCCCTGGCGCTGGTCGCAAGACCGGCGCTCGCCGAGGACGAGCCCTCCCCCGATCTCGACCTGGCCATGGTCAACCGGCTGACCTGGGGGGCAACCTCAGCCGAGGTGCAGCGCATGCGGGCGATGGGTGCGGAAGCCTGGTTGCAGGCGGAGCTGCATCCACCCGCTTCAGAACGATTGCCCCCCGCAGCCCAGGCAATGGTCGATGCCTTGCCGATGCGCGGCCAAAGCACCGTCGCTCTGGTGCGCGATTTCCGCGAACAGGTAACAGCGGCGAAGGCGGCGCAGGCGACAATGTCGCCGCCGGGTCAAGGCGTTGCCTCCGACGGTCCGGCCGCTCCGAACCCGTTGCAGGCCGGGCCATCCGGTGCCACGGCTACGCAACCCCCGGCCCCGCCCACCCCGCAGGAAGTACGTCGCGACTTGCTCGGCGATGCCTTCAAGCAGGACCAGACCCGACTGCTTCTGCGCGCGCTCTATGCGCCCAGTCAGTTGCGCGAGCAGCTCACCGCGTTCTGGCTCAACCACTTCAACGTCTATGCCGACAAGGCTGAAATCCGGCTGTTCGTGCGGGACTACGAGGATCAGGCCATTCGCCCGCACGCCCTGGGGCGGTTCCGCGATCTGCTGGAGGCGACGCTGCGCTCTCCGGCCATGCTGCAATATCTCGACAACGCGCAGAACGCCAAGGGTCGCATCAACGAGAACTACGCGCGCGAAATCATGGAACTGCACACCATGGGGGTCGGCTCGGGCTATACCCAGAAGGACGTGCAGGAACTCGCGCGCATTCTGACGGGCGTGGGCATCGTCAACCCCGATCGGCCGGAGCGACCGAGCCCTACCAATCCCGCGGCGATCCGCGATGGAATGTTCGCCTTCTATCCTGGCCGCCACGACATGGGCGACAAGGTCTTCCTCGGCCATGTCATCAAAGGGTCCGGCTATGACGAGGTGCGTCAGGCGCTCGATATCCTGTGCGCCCAGCCCGCCACCGCCCGGCATGTCTCGCGCCAGCTGGCGCAGTATTTCGTCGCCGACAGCCCTCCGCAGGCGCTGATCGAGCGGATGGCGGCACGCTGGGCGCAAAGCGGGGGCGATATCGCCGCCGTGCTGGACCTGCTGTTCCACAGCCCGGAGTTTCGGGCCTCGCTTTCCCGACCGCTGCTCAAGGACCCGCAGCACTTCGTGCTCTCGGCGGTGCGGATGGCCTACGACGACCGGTTGATCGCCAATACGCAGCCGATCGTGAACTGGCTGAACCGGCTGGGCCAGCCCTTCTACGGTCATCTTACCCCGGACGGCTATCCGCTGGAACGTACCGCGTGGAACGGCCCGGGGCAGATCGAACAACGATTCGAGATCGCGCAGGCGATCGGCAACGGCTCCGCCGGGCTGTTCAAGGGCGAGGCGCCGTCGAGCACCCCGCGGCAAGCCTTTCCGGTGCTGCAGGGCGCGCTCTATTACGGCGGGCTGGACAAGCAGTTGTCGCCAGCCACGCGTACCGCGCTGGAGCAGGCCGCCAGCCCGCAGGAATGGAATATCCTGTTCCTCGCCTCGCCCGACTTCATGGGGAGATAGCACCATGACCACCTTCCCGTTTTCCCGCCGCGGTCTGCTTGGCGCCGGTCTGGCCGGCGGAGCGCTGATGGCCAGTTCGCGCGTTCTGGCGGTGCCCGCGCTGGGATCTCAACGCCTGCTCGTGGTGTTTCTGCGCGGCGCTTACGATGCCGCCAATATCGTCGTTCCCGTGTCGAGCGATTTCTACTACGCCGCGCGACCCACGATCGCGATCGCCCGTCCCGATCCGGCCAATCCCAAGGCCGCGCTGCCGCTCGATGGCGACTGGGGCCTGCATCCCGCACTGGCGGAGAGCCTCTACCCGCTCTGGCAGAAGCGCCAGCTGGCGTTCGTACCCTTCGCCGGCACCGACGACATGAGCCGCAGCCACTTCGAGACGCAGGATACCATCGAGCTTGGCCAGCCCCTTGCGGGCAGCCGGGACTATCGCTCGGGCTTTCTCGGGCGGCTTGCGGCCACGGTAGCAGGATGCCATCCGATCGCGTTCAGCAACCAGGTGCCCATCGCGTTCCACTCGGCCAGTCTCCAGGTGCCCAACCTGGCGGTGAACACCGTCACCAAGCCCAGCTTCGACGCGCGGCAGCAAAAGCTGATCGAGGCGATGTATGCCACGCCAACGGCACAGGCCCTGGCCCCGCAAGTCGCGGTGACCGAAGGGTTCAGCGTGCGCGAAGACGCCTATGGCGCGTTGCAGGACGAAATGGTCAAGGCCAGTCGCGGAGCGGTCAACCCGCGCGGTTTCGAGGCGCAGGCCCGGCGCATCGCCGCGCTGATGCAGGACCGCTTCAACCTCGCGTTCCTTGATGTCGGCGGGTGGGACACGCACACCAACCAGGGCGCCGCCGATGGCGCACTGGCCAACCGGATCGGCGATCTGGGGCGGGGCCTGGCCGCTTTCGCTGAGGCCAGCGGGCCGCAATGGACCAATACCACGGTGATCGTCATTTCCGAATTCGGCCGCACCTTTCGCGAAAACGGCAACAAGGGCACCGATCACGGGCATGGCAGCACCTATTGGGTGCTGGGCGGCAATGTGCGGGGCGGACGCATGGTCGGCCCGCAAGTGCGCGTTTCGGCCGACACGCTCAACCAGCAGCGCGATTTCCCCGTCCTGACGGATTACCGGGCGATGCTCGGCGGCATTTTCGCGCGGCTCTATGGCCTCAGCGCTGGGCAGGTGGCTGCGGTTTTTCCGGAAATGCCGCCGGTGGACCTGGGCCTTGTTTAACCGACACTCCGTGCCATTCCATCACCGTTCCAAACCTTCCCACGCCCTTTGCGCGCGGAATGCGCTGGCCGTTTCGCCGGTGCGATTTTTGAAGAACCGGGCGAAATAGGCGGGATCTTCGAAGCCCAGACGATGCGCGATCTGCGCCATTCCCATCCCGGTAAAGGCCAGAAAGCGCATCGCTTCCAATGCCAGGCGATCGTGCAGGAGATCGCCCGGGGACTTGTCCACGACAGCCCTGCACGCTCGCGTCAGGGTCGATGAGGTGACGCCAAGGGCGTGAGCGTACCGCTCGATCGGCCAGTGATCGCGATACTGCGCTTCGATCATTCCACGATAGCGGGCCACCAGAACCGCGCGGCGGTCCTTTCCGGCATCCTGTGGCAGGGATGCGGCCAGCGTTTCGCCCAGCGTGGCGAGAACGAGGCCAAGCTGCGCGATCAGCGCCGGGGTGGCGCGAAGCCCCTGCTCCAGCCGGTCTGCCATATCCGCGAGCAGCCAGCTCAGCCGGGCGCGCTGCCGTTCTTCCGTCTCCAGCGGGATCACGCGCAGGCCGCCGCCATCGAGACCCAGTCCTTCCAGCAGACCGGCGATGCGCGGATCGTGCAAAAGCGCGATGGCCATGGAAAGGACCCAGCCTTCAGCCGCGACAGCAAAGCGAAAGGCGTGAACACAGCCGCTGGGCACGATCATGCAGGCCGGCGCCGCGATCTTGCGCGCCGAACCATCGCTGGCGACATCGACGGTTCCGGTTTCGATCATCAACACTTGCGCCATGCCGGGATGGCTGTGCGGCGCGATGGTCCAATCGTGCAGGCTGGAGCGATCGGCAATCCGCTCGATATGGACAAACTCCGGACCGATGGTGCGGCCATCCTCGCCATAGAGCGTGAACCGCTTCACTTCCTTGCCGCGCATGACAGGCCCCTTCCTTCACCAAGATGGCCAGAGTGCGCGAAAAGTGCAAGAAATTGCCGTAAAGCTGCGTGGCAGCGGCGATCCGCGCGGGGCATGATGCGGGCCTGTGCCACAAGGCACGAGAGAAGTTGCCGAGAGAGGATAGCGCGATGAACGATGCCCCGGTGATGGAGCGCGCGGCGTTCCGTTTCGACCCTTATTCTCCCGCGATCGATGCCGATCCATTTCCCGCCTACAAGACGCTGCGCGACGAATACCCCTGCTTCTGGTCGGAAGAGGCGGGAATGTGGGTGCTGTCGCGCTATCAGGACGTCTTGAACGCCCTGCAGGACTGGCGCACCTACAGTTCGGCCAAGGGAAACCTGGTCAACGAGTTTCCCGGCCGTGCCGGGGCCACGCTGGGCAGCAGCGATCCGCCGCGCCATGACCGGCTGCGCGCGCTGATCCAGTCCGCCGTGACGAAACGGGCGCTTGAGCACATCATCGAACCGACGCGCGCCTCGTGCCGCAAGCACCTGGCCGCGCTGGAAGGCAGGCCGGTGTTCGATCTGGTCAACGATTATACCGGCAAGGTAACGGTCGATCTCCTGTTCCACCTTTTCGCGCTTCCGGCCGAAGGGGCGGACCAGGTCCGCGACAATGCGGTGCTGATGGTGCAGACCGATCCCGTCACCCGGCAGAAGACCGAGGCGCATCTCTCGGCGTTCCGATGGATGGCCGACTATGCCGAACGGCTGGTGCAGGCGCGCAAGAAGGCACCGGGCGACGATCTGCTGTCGAACTTCATCACCGCCGAAATCGACGGCGAGAAGCTGCTCGACCGGGAAGTGCAGTTGACGGTGACGACGCTGATCATGGCCGGGATCGAAAGCCTTTCCGGCTTCATGGCGATGTTCGGGCTGAACCTGGCGGACTATCCCGAAGCGCGGCGCGCGCTGGTCGCCGATCCGGCGCTGATCCCCGATGCGATCGAGGAATCGCTGCGGTTCAATACATCGGCCCAGCGGTTCAAGCGGTGCCTGACGCGCGATGTGGATCTGCATGGCCAGACGATGAAGGCCGGAGATTTCGTAATCCTGGCCTATGGCGCCGCCAACCGCGACGAACGCATGTTCGATAACCCCGATGTCTATGACATCACCCGGCGCGCAAAGCGGCATCTGGGTTTCGGCGGCGGCGTTCACGCCTGCCTCGGCTCGATGATCGGCCGCCTGGCGACGCAGATCGCCTACGAGGAACTGCTGGCGCGGATACCGGAATTTGCCCGGACGCAACCCGTGCTGGACTGGGTGCCCTCGTCCAATTTCCGCAGCCCCAAGGCCCTGCCGCTGACGCGCGGCTGACGCCGTTGTCAGCAACTTGCAATTCATGCAAGCCGAACCCCGTTCTTCGCACTTGCAGGAAGGTGGTCAGACCGCTTTAGAGAACGGGCCTTTCAGGCATCCTCTCCCAAACTTTCCAAGGCCAGCCTTCGTGCTGGCCTTTCTTTTTTCGCAAGCGATACCTTCGGCTATCGGACGAGCCGGTCGACAGCCTCAAGATCCGGTCCGGCGCTGTCGGGATGCGGCGAGAGCGTTTCTTCCGGCACGCTCAGGCGGTTGATCCAGGCGGTACGGTAGCCGAACCAGCGCGCGCCCAAGGCATCCCACCCTCCGAACGCGACGAAGCCGATCTCCTGCGCCGCCAGGCCGAAATGCGCCGGCCCCATCGCATAGGCGCAGGGCGATGGCTTGAAAGCCCGGACCCGGTCGGTGCTCAATGGCGTCTCGAACAGACCGCCCAACCCGTTCCGGCGCGTGTTCGCGATCAGCACTTCGGCTTCGAGATTGGACAGGAAGGCAAGACGGATGCCGGCGCTGCGCCACCGTTCAAGCGCGGCTGCCGCATCGGGCCAGGCCGGAAGCTGCCCGAACACCGCCACCAGATCGCGCCGGATCGCTGGCGTCAGCGGGATGCCCATGGCTTGCGCGCTGAAATCCAGCGCGGCATCGGCCAACCGCCCGAACCCGCTGTAGCGGCCTGCCGCCGTTTCCAGCCATGACAGCGCGAACAGCTTGTTGGTCCATGCCGCAGCCAAAGCCGCGCCCCGGTCCGGCACGGCCGACACCACCGCCGCGGAGACGGCGCGCGGGTCGAATATCGTGAAGCCATCGAATGCAAGGGCACGGATCGGTCGCGCCTCCCCATTGGGCGCGCCTCGCAAGGGAGACGCGACGGCCCTGCGCACGGCGGAAAAGGCGGCCATGCCGCCAAGCGCAAGGCTCAGGAAATGGCGGCGCTTCGGAAACCGTTGGAAATCGCTCATCTCGGGACCTGCTCCGCTCCGCATGGAACAGGGCAGCCGGTGCGGAGGGGGAGCACCGGCTGCCACCGGCCCGAAGGCCGGACGATGCCTCAGCGGGCCTTGGCGACCTGCCGATCGTAGAAATCGATCATGTGCCCCGCGATGTAGGGAAGGTTGTCCTCGGTCGCGAAATGCCCCGCGTTCAGCCGGTGCATTTCCGCCTTGGGCAAATCGCGCAGGAAGGCTTCGCCGCCGGCAGGCAGGAAGAACGGATCGTGCTGGCCCCAGAAGATCACCGTCTTCGGTTGGCGGTCGCGCAGCAGCTTCTGCCACGCCGGGTAGAGCGGCGGGTTCGTCCGGTAATCGTAGAAAAGGTCGAGCTGGATACGCAGGTTGTTGGGGCGGGCGACGAAGGCGCTGTCACTGAGCCAGGCATCGGGACTGACCAGCTCCGGGTGGCCCGCGCCAGCGAGATAGACGCCCTTGATCCCTTCCGGCGTGTTGAACGCGGCCAGCGGCTTTTCGGTGTCGGCATTGCGGTTGACCCACAGCGCATTGCGGAAGCCGTCCCACGCGGGCGAGAAGCCTTCCTCGTAAGCGTTCGAATTCTGGACCACGAGCCAGTCCAGCGCCGCCGGATGGCGCGAAACGATGCGGAAGCCCACCGGGCCACCATAATCCTGCACGAACAGGCCGTAGTGGTCGAAGCCCTTGGCCGCCAGGAACTTTTCGATCGTGCGGGAAATGCCCTCGAACGAGTAGGCATAGCTCGCGGGATCGGGGGCGTCGCTGTTGCCAAAGCCCTGGTAATCGGGCGCGATCACATGGAAGCGGCGTGCCAGCAGCGGGATCATATCGCGGAACTGGTGCGAGGACGACGGCCAGCCATGCAGCAGAACCAGCTTGGGAAGGCTGGCGTCTCCGGCTTCGCGGTAAGCGATGTTGAGGCCGTCCACGGGGACCGTGCCATAGCGTACCTGCGCCGGATCGGCGACGGTGGTAATCGGGTGTTCGAGCGTTCCGGCGGCCAGCGCGGGCGCGGCAAGGCCGGCCACGGCAACCGCGCCGGTCAGTGCGACGCCAGCGATGCGTCCGGCGATCCGGGACGCTGTCGGGGAAGTATCAGACATGGAATTCCTCATCGGCTAGGGGCGATGGGAATGATCTATGTAATCCCGATATGATGGAGTATCCTGCCAATTCAGGAAGCATTGTTCTAAATTATGGAAGAGTTTGATGGACCGGTTCGATGCCATGCGAACGCTGCTGGCCGCCATCGAAGGCGGGAGCCTGACCGCCGCGTCCCGCGCCCTCGGCATGCCGCTGGCCACGGTCAGCCGCAAGATTTCCGATCTGGAAAGCCATCTCGGCACGCGCCTGGTGGTACGCACGACGCGGCGGTTGCAGCTTACCGAGGCCGGGGCGCATTACGTCGCCAGCGCCCGCCGCATTCTCGATGACGTCGAGGAAGCGGAGCGCCTGGCCATGGGCGAATACCGCGCACCGCGCGGGCACCTGACCATCACCGCCCCGCTGATGTTCGGACGGCTCCATGTCGAACCGGTGGTGCGCGAATTCCTGCAGGCTTATCCCGAAATCGACGTGCGGCTGGTGCTGGCCGACTATGTGGTGAACCTGATTGATGATCGCGTCGATGCCGCCGTGCGCATCGGCGCGCTGCCCGACAGCACGATGGTGGCGACGCGGCTGGGCGAGGTGGTCTGGCGGGTCTGCGCCAGCCCTGCCTACATTGCCGCGCGGGGCGCGCCTGTCGCACCCGAGGATGTATCACAGCACGATTGCGTGCTGTTCGACGGCATATATGGAACGAACGTGTGGCGCTTTGGCCGGGGCAAGGATGCTCAGGCCGTGACGGTAAAGCCCCGCCTCTCGGTCAATTCGGCCGAAGCGGCGATCGCGTCGGCGTGCGGCGCGCTGGGGATCATCCGGCTGCTGAGCTATCAGGTGCGCGAGGCGATAGAGGCCGGGCAGCTGGTACGCCTGCTGGGCGCGTTCGAGCCGGAACCTTCGCCGGTTCACCTGGTCCACACCGGTCAGGCGATCCTGCCCTTGAAGCTGCGCGCGTTCTGGGATTTCGCCGCGCCACGCCTGCGGGCAAGGATACCGCAGGATACATAAGGATAATCCTCGGCAGGCCCGAGCGGGGAGGCGTGCCCGCTTCAGTAATCCATCAGTTCGAAGTCCTGCTTCTCGGTGCCGCAGTCGGGGCAGTAGAACGCATCCTCCGGCACGTCCTCGAACCGCGTGCCGGGCGCGATGCCCTGTTCGGGAAGGCCCAGCGCTTCGTCGTAGATGTAGCCGCAGCTCCGGCAACGCCAGCGGCGTGATGAGGTGCCCATGCGCCTGCCCTTCCCTTACTGCGCGGTGAAGCGGATCGGCACGTGCTTTGGCCCGCACACGAAATTGGAAATCGTGCGCGAGGGCGTGCCGGCCATTTCCACGGCCTTGAGCCGCGTGAACAGCTCTTCCCACAGGATGCGCATTTCCATCCGCGCGAGGTGCTGGCCAAGGCAGACGTGGACGCCATAACCGAACGCGATCTGCGGGTTGGTGCCGCGGTCCAGCCGGAAATCGAAGGGATCGTCGAACACCGTCTCGTCGCGGTTGCCGGACTGGTAGCACAGCATCAGCCAGTCGCCCTTGGCAATCCGCTTCCCGCCGATCTCGCAATCCGCCACGGCCGACCGCATGAAGTGCTTTACCGGGACGACCCAGCGGATCGATTCCTCGACGAACGCGGGAATAAGCGAGGGATCCGCCTGCATCTGCCCAAGCAGTTCCGGCCGTTCGGCCAGCGCCCACATCGCCCCCGCCGTGGTGTTGGAGGTGGTGTCGTGCCCCGCCGTGGCGGCGATGATGTAATAGCCCATGATCTGCCGGTGGTTGAGGTATTCGCCGTTCACTTTGGCGTTGGCGATCAGGCTGTTCACTTCCGTGCTGGGGTTTTCGCGGAACCGCTTGGTCACGGCGCCGAAATAGGCTTCCAGCTCCATCGTGGTTTCCCACAGCGACTTGAGGATTTCCTCCGGCGTCTGCTCCTTGCCGGAACGGTTCAGTTCGGGATCGGCGTTCGAGAACAGCTCCTGCGTCAGCTTGAGCATGAACGGTTCGTCTTCCTGCGGCACGCCCAGCACCGTCATGATCACGCGCAACGGATAAAGGAAGGCGACATCCATCGCGAAGTCGCATTCGCTGCCCTTCGCCAGCATGTGATCGACGAATTCGCGCGCGATCTTGCGGACCTGTTCCTCCAGCGGGCGGATCGCGCGGGGCGTCAAGTGCGGAAACAGGATACCGCGCAGGTCCTTGTGCTCCTGCCCGTCCAGCGAAACGAGGCTGCGGATCAGGTTGGGATCGCCCCCGGTCAGCGCCTTGACCTTGGCCTCGTTCTCCCGGCTGGACATGAAAGTTGACCGATCGCCATTGTGGAACAGGTCGGGCTGGCGCTCGATATCCTTGATGTCGGCATGGCGGCTGACCACCCAGAACGGATCGAAGCCTTCCAGTTCCGCCACGTCGAGCGGCGCTTCGGCGCGGATACGCCGGAACGCGGCATCCACCCTGTCTCCGTCGGCATAGGCCTGCGCGTTGATGACCGTTTCCGCGAGCGTCTGTTCCAGCGCCATGGCTATCCTCTCCTCTTGCCTTTCCGCGTCGGGGCGGAGACTCGTATATCTTGACCGGAAAGCTATTTTTATGTTGGTTGTTGGTCAACAAATAAATTGGAGAGTCACGACGTGGAACGTCCCGCGCGCCGGACGCAGCGCGAACGCAGCGAGGATTCGGAAAACCGCCTGCTGGCAGCGGCGGCGGCGATCATCGCCGAGGATGGCTATACGGCCGCCACGCTGGAGCGCGTGGGCGATCGGGCCGGCTTCAGCCGCGCGCTCGCCAGCCGCAAGTACGGATCGAAGGATGGCCTGATCGAAGCCGTTATCCGGCGCGTGTCCGATCATGTTCATGCCCAGCTCGATCTGGCCGTGGCCGATGTCTCCCGCCCGCTCGACCGACTGCTGACGATGATCGACCGGTTCACCGACCTGATGTCCACCGACATCTCCGTCCGCGCCTATTTCGTACTGTTTAGCGCCATGCTGGCCAACCGGCTGGAAACGCGGGTGGTGTTTCAGGAGGTGCAGGACCGCTATGCCGAGAGGCTTCAGGCCATGATCGCCGAAGGCCAGGCGGCCGGCGAAATAAGTGCAGCACTGGACCCGCTGACGGCGGCCTATGTGGTGGGCAGCCTTCAGGCCGGGCTGGCGATCGAGGCGGCGATGGGTACCGAGATGGAGAGCGGTCCGATCCGCACGCACCTGGCGGTAATGCTCAAGGGCGCGCTGGGCGTTGCGCGCGATCAGGGCTGAACAGCATAGCCCCGGTCGAGGACGGCGCGGACGAACGGCGGCACGGTATAGACCGCTAGCCGCTGCGCGCCCCGGTTTTCGTGATCGACGCGATACCCCTGATAGTGGCGCTTGACGAGGCCGGCCTTGACCAGTTCCGACACCGCGCGGCTGACCGCCGTCATGCCTGACGCGCGCAGGCGGTTGGCGATTTCCTCCTCCACCACGCGCTCGCATGCGGCCGCGTCATCGGGCAACTGCCCCTGCTCCTCCAGCGCCTGGCGCACCTTGCCCACCGTGACGCGGCGATAGTGGTGCCGCGCGGCGGTGGGTGCGATCGCGGCGGACAGCCATTCGCGGATCGGCACGAGCTGCTCCCCTTCGCGCACATAAGGGCCAGCCGCGCCACCCCGCCCGGCGGCGCGGGCGATCAAGTCGAGCACCATGAAGGTATAGCGTGGCCGCGCCGAATGATCGGCGATGGCGCGCATGATGCCGGGCAGGTCAAGCGGCCGCTCGCTGGCGGCGGCAACGGGTTTGGGCACCGAACTGAAAGGCAATTCCAACATGGAACGAATCAAGCACAAAGCGGACTCCGTGTGAATCGTGAAAGTGCAGGCGCCTTTCGATCCCCGCACTTTTTCCATCTGTGTCACTTTACCAAAGCGCCTTGGTAGAGTGACATTGTTGGTACTTTAGCGGCTTGGACAGACTTCGGCGCTGAAACACTACGAACTTGCGGATGTTGGATCGCCTGGCTTAGCGTCTGCTCGCACTTAACGAGGGGTGGGTCGAATGGCCAAAGGGATGTTCACGCTCGGACTTTTTCTGTCTACGGGGGTAGTGTCACCTGCACTCGCAGATGGCTGGGAAGTCCAGCAGCCTCCGGTAACCAGCAACTTGCAATTGGTTTATAAGGGCGACACTCAAGCATCGTATTTATTTGAATGCCATCCCACAAATGTCGTTCTCACCGAGTTGGGAGTGACCGATCTTGTTGATCTTCAAACCAATGTAAAAATTGGAGATACGCCTGGTTCCGTTATAACTCCAGGCGCAGCGCTGATGGCACTGGCAACGAGTGAAAAAGACGCGCCGAATTTCAAACTCGCAGAAGTTTCTCCTAATGCCATTCGAGGCTGGAACTTGACACTCCGCTTCGAGAAAAACGACAAGGCTTTGAAAGCCTTAGCGAAGGCCACGATGGTCTCAGTCTTTACCACTGGGTATACCATGGCAGTTGGTCTGAACGATACCGACAGACAGAGCGTGAGGACCTTCTTGTCGCTGTGCGGCGTCAAGTTCTAACGTCCGCTAACCTGCCCTTCCCGCCGGATTGGATACTCTGCAGGCGACGCGATAGTGGACTTTGGCATACGAAATCCCGCTCGTCCTCAGTCCGCCGAAGGACGAGCGGATTCGGGATTTGGCAATCCGCCCCCCTATGCTCTCTCTCGTTCCGTAAGTCAGAGCATCGCGATGGCCGCGAACAGATCAGCCTCTGCGGAGTCCGCGCGATAGAATACCGGCGGCTGGCCGAAAGGCGCGGGAACGGTCACGTGCCTTCCCCCTTCATGCTGTTCGCCGCTCCACACATGCACCCAGCGGGTGCCGGCGGGCAGATAGGCGGTCCAGTCCATCCTCCCCTGCTCGATCACCGGCGCGACCAGCAGGTCGGGGCCGAGCAGATAGGCCGTCTGGATGGCATAGGTTTTCGGATCGTCCTCGAAATGCAGGAACAGCGGGCGCTGGATTGGCAGGCCCGTGTCCGCCGCCTCGTGCGACAACGTGCGCAGATAGGGCGCGAGATGCGCGTAGATGCGCGTCATCCGCGCGAAATGGGCGAGCAGTTCGGGGCTGTCGTCGTATTGCGTATTGGCGCGCGGCCGGTTGCCTTCGTGCGTGCGGATCATCGATGTGAAGGCCGCCATTTCCGCCCAGCGCATCGCCAGTTCCGGCGAACGCGTGGTATCGAACAGGCTGGTATAGCCGCCGGTGTCGCTGTGGTGGTGCGCGTTGCCCAACAGACCGGCCGAGAGCGCAGCGCAGATCACCGTGCCGATCCCGTCATGCCGGCTGAAGTCCACCGCCTGGTCCCCGGCCCACAGCATCGGGCAATGCCTTTGCACGCCCGCAGCGCCCGATCGCATGAAGAACATCACGTCGCCGGTCCTGCCGCGCCCGGCGACGCCCTTGGCGTTGACTTCGCCCCACAGCGCTGGCCAGCGGTTGTGCGCGGTCATCCCGCTTTCGCCATTGGCCAGACGGACGTCGACGGGCAGGTATTCGCCGAAATCGGCCATCCAGCCGGACAGCCCGAAATCGAGCATGTTGCGGCCGATCACGGCCTCGGCGAACCAGTCGGCCGCCGCCGGGTTGGTGAAATCGACATGGCCGCAATCGAACTCGCCGAAGTCGATGACATAGGGTTCGTCCGCATCGGGCCGCATGACGAGATAGCCGTGCTCCGCCGCGTGAGCGTAAAGTTCACCGTCGACCGCCAGATAAGGATTTACGTAGCCCAGGAAGCGGATGCCACGTTCCCGGAGTTCCGCGATATGGCGGGGCAGATCGGGATGGCGTTCGGTGTTCCACTTCCAGTCCCAGAACAGTCGGTTGCCGAAGCTGGTGATGCGCAGCCCCACCCAGTCCTCGCACCACAGGCCCGAGACGGCGACGCCGGCCTCCTCATAGCGCTGGAGCCGCGTGAAACTTTCCGCGCCGTCCTTCAGCCCAATCACCGCGCCCTTGTAGAGCCATTCGGGCAAGGGCGGCTGCTTGCCGAAGCGATCCGCCAGTGCGGTTACTATGTCCGCAAAGCGCGGGCGCGCCCACAGTTCGATCCGGGCCGGAATCTCCCAGACCTCGACCTCGTGGAAGGCAGCATCGCGAAAATCGAACGCGGCGTAGGCATAGCTGTCGATGTGCAGCGCATAGCGGCGCGAGCTGATGAAGGTCGGTTGCGGATAGTTGGTGTGGGCAGAGGTACCGCCGCCACCCTTGGCGAGCGCCTCCACCTGCTGGAACAGCGTCGCTTCGGGATCGCGGCCGACGCCGGGTTCGGAACTCCACAGCGGAAAATGGCGGCCGCGCAGGTCGAAATAGGAAAACTGCTCGCCGCCGCCCCACACGTGTTCGTCCGCCTCAGCCGGTACGCGCAACCACAGCCGGTTGAGCGTGGGATCGAGCGCCCTGGGCGCGATCACCGCATCGTCGCCGGTGATGGAAACGGTAAGTTCGAGCAGCCACGGGCCACCCGCGTGCTCCGCCAACCGGATGCGGTCGCCATCGGCCTCGGCGTGGGTCAGCGCGATCCGTTCGACATCGCTCTGCGAAACATCGAAATGCCCCCGGCGCGCGGCAACATGCGCCTGCCCGCGCCCCACCGCGATGCAGGGCGCCCCCGCCGCGTGCGCCAGGATGGTGGTTCCGCCGAGGCGGATCTCGAAGCCGGTATCGAGCGCGTCAGGCGCCATGGTTTGCAGTCCTTTTGCTATCTGTCATCGCGGCAAAGCGCGCGCGCAATGCCTTCTTGTCGATCTTGCCCGTCGCCCCCAGCGGCATCGCGTCGATGAAGGCCACCGTATCCGGCATCCACCAGCGGGCGATACGGCCTTCGAGCGTAGCGAGCAGCTCTTCCGCCGTCGTTTCTTCGCCGGGATGAAGCGCCGCGACCAGCATCGGACGTTCGTCCCAGCGCGGATGCGGAACGCCGATTACCGCACAAAGCGCCACCTTGGGGTGGCCGGCCGCAATGTTCTCGATCTCGATCGAACTGATCCATTCGCCGCCGGACTTGATCACGTCCT
>NZ_DDFB01000159.1:0-11190 GCF_002336885.1 Novosphingobium sp. UBA1939
CGGCGGGCACCAGCCCGCGCCCATCTGGGGCAGCATCTCCACCACCCAGTCCACGATCGAATCGCTGGGGTTCATCATCTTGAACTTGGACTTGTTTTCCGACCCGCCGCCCTTGGCCGCGACGTCGACCGAAACCTTGCCGCCCTTCACCATATCGACATGGAGCACGCAGGGCGTGTTGTCCTTGGTGTTGCGGCGGGTGAAGGCCGGGTCCGCCAGCACCGAGGCGCGCAGCTTGTTGTCCGGGTTCAGGTAGGCGCGGCGCACGCCTTCATCGACCACGTCCTGCAGCGAACGGTCGGATTCGAGGCGGCAATCCTGCCCCCACTGGATGAAGACATTGACGATGCCGGTGTCCTGGCAGATCGGCCGGTGGCCTTCGGCGCACATGCGGCTGTTGGTCAGAATCTGGGCGATGGCGTCCTTCGCCGCCGGGCCTTGTTCCGCCTTGTAGGCTTCGCCCAGCGCACGGATGTAGTCCATCGGATGGAAGTAGCTGATGTATTGCAGCGCGTCGGCGACGCTTTCGATCAGGTCTTCTTCCCGGATTGTCACCATTTCCGCCATTGTCGCTGACTCCTTCGTCGCTGGCTGGCCGCTACCGGCCGATCGCTGCCCGATCGGCGCCGGCCGGACCGATTGGCCGGTTGAATCGATGGGCGCCCCTTACGCGCCGACGGGCGACGTGCAAAGCGCTTGGCGTGGGGAAAGCGATATTCTACAGGCGGTGCCCGGAAGCCCGGACTGGAATGCCCCGACACCGGCGTTGCACTGGTGTATTGATGGTGTAATACAGTGGCGGGTCGCTTTTGCAGGCCAGTTACGAGGGATAGCATGACAGTGGTGGAAGATCGGCCGATGGGCGCCGAGACCGGTGCGGACCTTGCCCCGGCGCGGCGCGCGATGATCGACAGCCAGCTCCGGGTGAGCGGCGTCAACGATCCGGCGATTCTCGCCGCTTTCGCCGCGATCCCGCGGGAGGATTTCGTGCCGGCGGAACGGCGCGCGGTGGCCTATGCCGATCGCGCGGTGCCACTGGGCGATGGCACGGTGCTGGCCCCCGCGCTGACGCATGGGCAGATGCTGACCGCCGCCGAACCGGTGCCTGCCGACACGGTGCTGGTGATCGGCAAGCCCGGCGCCTATCTCGCCGCCGTGGTGGGCAGGCTGGTGGGCAGCGTTACGCTGGCCGCGCCCGGTGCCACCGTGGAGGGCGGTCCCTATTCGCTGATCCTGATCGATGGCGCGATCGAAGTGGCGCCCGCGGCGCTCGTGGCGGCGCTCGCCGACGATGGCCGTGTCGTTACCGGCCTGATCGAACGCGGCGTGGCGCGGCTGGCCATCGGCCGCAAGGTGGCGGGCGAAATCGCGTTCGCCAGCCTGGGCGAAGCGGATTTCGCGGCGCTGGCCGACTATGCCGCGCCGAAGAAGTGGAGCTTCTGAACGTCATGACGAAAATGGGGAGGGACAGGGCCGGACGAGGAAGCGCTTGGCTGCGCGCGACCCTGCTGGGGTCGGCGTTCGGGTCGGCGCTGGCGCTTCCGGCCGCCCCTGCCCTGGCGGACGACCTGCGCGAGGCGCTGGTCGGGGCCTATAACACCAACCCCACGCTGCAGGCCGCGCGCGCCAACCAGCGCGCCACCGACGCGGGTGTCGCCGCGGCCAAGGCTCCGGGCCTGCCCAGCCTGGCCGGTACCGCGACCTATACCGAATTCGTCAAGAACAGCCCGGTCTCGTTCACCGCGCCGGCGCGCGTGCTGGTGGGCGAAGTCAACGCCGGTCTGCCGGTCTATTCGGGCGGGTCCGTGCGCAATTCGGTCCATGCCGCCGAAACCCGCGTGCTGGCCGGCCAGGCCAGCCTGCGCGGCACCGAATCGGGCGTCTTCAGCCAGACCGTGGCCGCCTATATGGACGTGATCCGCGATCAGGCGATCGTCGGCCTCAACCGCAGCAACGTGCAGGTTCTGGAAGTGAACCTGAAGGCGACGAGCGACCGCTTCGAGATCGGCGACGTGACGCGGACCGACGTGGCGCAATCGAACTCGCGCCTCGCGCTGGCGCGCGGGCAGTTGCGGCAGGCTGAGGCCAATCTCGTTACCAGCCGCGAAACCTACATCCAGGTGGTGGGCAAGGTGCCGGCCGATCTGGAAGCGCCGCCGCCGCTGCCCGGCCTGCCGGCCACGCCCGACGATGCGGTGCAGATTGCGCTGGCCAACAATCCCGATCTCCAGGCCGCGCAGGAACAGAGCAAGGCCGCCGGCTTCGACACCAAGGCGGCCGGCGCATCGCGCCTGCCCAAGCTCTCGCTGTTCGCGACGGGCGATTACTACAACTACGTCAACTCGCTGAAGTTTGCCGAAAATAACCAGGTCGTGTCGGTCCAGCCCTACACCACGGCGCAGGCCGGGGTGCGGGCCACGATCCCGCTGTTCCAGGGCGGTTTGCCCGCCGCGCAGATCCGCCAGGCGCAGGCGCGCGAAGGCGCGGCGCTGGAACAGGAGATCGGCGTCGAACGGCAGGTGATCGCCACCGTGCGCGCCGCCTATTCCTCGTGGAAGGCGGCGAACGACGTGATTACGATGAACCAGACGGCGGTGGACGCCGCGGCGCTCAGCCTCGAAGGCGTGCGCGCGGAAAACACCGTGGGCAACCGCACGATTCTCGACATCCTCAACGCCGAACAGGAACTGCTCAACGCGCAGGTCCAGCTCGTTACCGCGCGGCGCAATGCCTATGTCGCCGGCTTCAACCTGCTGTCCGCCATAGGCAAGGCGCAGGCCAAGGATCTGGGGCTGGACGGCGGCGTGCTCTACGATCCCGAAGTCAACTACGACCGGGTCCGGAACAACATATGGGACTGGGCACACGATCCCGCACCTGTCGCCCAATCCACACGCACCGTTGACACACCGGCCCAGGATGCGACAATTCCTGCTCAGACTGCTCCGTAACGGCGGGGATTCGGAGCGTCTGTTTCAGGGGTGCGAAAAGGCGATGCGGCAGGCTGGTGAACCTTCGGTCGAGGAAATACTCGAATCGATCAAGAAGGTGATCGCGCGGGATAACCGTGCCGAATCCGCGCAGGCGCGCGCGCGGCGCGAAGCGCCCGTACCGACACCCGCCGCTCTTGCCGCGCGCCCGGCCGATGTTCTGGATCTTGCCGAGGAGGACGCCGAGGTCCTGCTGGCGGGGGACGCGTGCGAAGACGAGGGCGATGCCATGACGGACGAGGACGACGCGCCGCTGCTTCCGGAAACCGCCGCGGTTTCCATGCGCGATTCGCTGGCGGCTCTGTCGATGCTGGCGCAACCAGGCGCCCAGCCGCAGATCGTCCGCTCGGGCGAGACTTCGCTGGAAGGCATGGTGCGCGACATGCTGCGCCCGATGCTGTCCGAATGGCTGGAAAAGAACCTGCCAGGCATGGTCGAACGGATGGTCGCTGCCGAAATCACGCGGATCGTCGGCAAGAAGAGCTGACCCGCCGTCCGGTTCGGAGGGACCGGAAGGGCAGGAACCCGATTCGCGTTCCTGCCGATTCGCTTTGCCTTCGATGGCGGAGCCGCTAACCCGGTTTCCATGAAAACCGTTTCGCTTCGCGCGGCGCTGCTGGCCGCCTGCCTCGTTTCGCCCCTTTTCGCCAACACGGCATCCGCTGCCGCCGGAGCCGGTCCGCCGCCAATGTCGGCGCAGGACCTCGTCACGCTGAACCGGCTGGGTTCGGCCACGGTTTCGCCCGACGGAGCATGGGCGGCCTATACCGTGACCACCACCGATCCCGTCACCTACAAGCGCACCACGGCAATCTGGCTGAGATCGCTGACCGACGCCAAGGCGCCGCCGGTGAAGCTGGCGTGGGAGGGATCGGTCAGCGATCCGGCCTTCGCGGCCGACGGCACGCTGTGGCTGCTGTCGGACCGCAAGCCCGCCGGTGCGGCCACGGACGCAGCCGCGACCACGCAAGTCTGGTCGGTGCGGCCGGCCACGCCCGACAGCGCGCGGCAGGTGACGGCGTTCAAGGCCGATGTCGCCGGGTTCAAGCTTTCCCCCGATGGCCGGCGGCTGGCCGTGTGGGGCGATATCGCGCGCAGCTGCCCCACGTTCGGCGGGTGCGCCGGCGATGGCAACATCAGCCTGCCGGGGCCGGGCACGGGGCGGCTTTACAAGGACGGCGTGGGGTTCGTCCGGCACTGGGACGCATGGGAGACACCGGGCAACTACAGCCGCGTGTTCGCATTCGCGCTGGGGGCCGACGGGCGGATCGATACCGACAGCGGCCGCGCGCTCGATGGCGATCCGGCGCAGGGCGGCCTTGTCGGCGATGCGCCGACCAAGCCGTTCGGCGATGGCGGGGAAATCGCGTGGAGCGCCGATGGACGCGCGGTGATCTATGCCGCGCGGCAGGCCGACCGGAACGAGCCGCATTCGACCAACATCGACCTGTGGTGGGCGCCGGTCGATGGTTCCGCGCCGAAGAACCTGACCGCCGCCAACGCGGCGACCGACACGATGCCGGCGGTCTCGCCCGACGGCAAATGGCTGGCCTATGCCGCGATGGCGCGGCCCGGCTATGAAAGCGACCGGCTGGTCGTTCACCTGCGCAACCTGGCCACGGGTGAGGATCGCGCGCTGACCGGGGGCTGGGACCGTTCGGTCGCGTCGCTGACCTGGACGCCCGACGGCAAGGCCCTGATCGCCACGGCCGAGGACGTGCTCGATACGCCCGCGTTCCGCATCGACGCGGCGAGCGGCAAGGTTGCGCGGCTGGCGCTGTCGCCCGACAAGGCGCGCGAAGGGCACATCAGCAACGTCCTGCCGCTCAAAGACGGGAGGGTGGTGTTCCTGCGCGATACGATCGATGCGCCGGCCGAGCTCTACGTGGCCAAGGCGGGCAAGCCGGGACTGCGCGTGACCGACGTGGCGGCCACGACCATGGCTGAACGCGCCCCGGTGGTGACCCGCCGCCTCAGCTTCACGGGCGCGAGCGGCGATACCGTGTGGGGCTGGGTGACCAAGCCCGCCGGTACCACCGGCAAGCTGCCGGCGATCCTCTATGTCCATGGCGGACCGCAGGGCTCGTTCAACGACGGCTGGTCCAACCGCTGGAACGCGCGTGTCGTGGCGAGCCAGGGCTATGCCGTGGTCGCGATCGATTTCCACGGCTCCACCGGCTACGGCCAGGCCTTCGTCGATGCCATCAACCGCGACTGGGGCGGCAAGCCGCTGGAGGACCTGCAGAAGGGCCTGGCCGCGGCGGCGGCGGCCGATCCCCAGATCGACGATGGCAACGCCTGCGCGATGGGCGCGTCCTATGGCGGGTACATGATGAACTGGGTCGAGGGCCAGTGGCCCGACAAGTTCAAGTGCATTGTCCAGCACGATGGCGTGTTCGACGCGCGTGCCATGGCCTACGAAACCGAGGAGCTGTGGTTCGACGAATGGGAACACGGCGGCCACGCCTATTATGAGGCGCCCGAGGAGTTCGAGAAGTGGAACCCGGTGAACCACGTGGCCAAGTGGAAGACGCCGATGCTGGTGGTGACGAGCGAGAAGGACTTCCGCATTCCCTATACCCAGGGCCTCGCCGCGTTCACCGCGTTGCAGATGCGCAAGGTCCCGTCCGAACTGCTGGTCTTCCCCGACGAGAACCACTGGGTGCTCAAGGCGAAGAATTCACTGCAATGGCATGAGACGGTGTTCGCCTGGCTGGATCGCTGGCTGCATCGTGGCGGCCGGGCGGGCGGCGAGACGGGCGGCGGGAAGGCAGACTGAGCCATGGCGAAACCCGATCCGGCGCTGCTCGATGCCGCGCGCTATCCGTTCGACCTAGAAATAACGACCCGCTTCGCCGATCTCGATCCCAACGACCACATCAACAATGTGGCCATAGCGGCGGTGCTGGAAGATGCGCGCGTGCGCTTCAACGAGGCGCTGGGCTTCCGCACCGTGATCCGCCCGCTGCGCGCGATGGTGGCGAGCGTTTCGATCGACTATCTGGCTCAGGGGCATTACCCGCAGCCGCTGCGCTGCCACGTGGGCGCGGTCGCGGTCGGGCGGACGAGCTGGACCGTGCAGCAATTGCTGGTGCAGGGCGATGCCGCCGTCGCCACCGCGCGGACCGTGATCGTCTGCGTCGACGGGGACAGGCCCCACCCGCTTCCCGATGCGGCGCGTGCCGCGATCGATCAATGGATGCTCCGCGCATGACCGTTTCGCCCGAAGAACTGGCCCAGGCCGAAAGCGCGCTGGAAAAGCTGGGCGGCTTCGCGCCGCGCCGGCATATCTTCCTCTGCGTCGATCCGGAAAAGGACAAGTGCTGCCCGCGCGAAGTGGGGCAGCAAAGCTGGGCCTTCCTCAAGAAGCGGCTGGGCGAACTGAAGCTGGGCGGATCGTCGGGCGTGCTGCGCAACAAGGCGGGATGCCTGCGCGTGTGCCTCGCCGGGCCGGTGGCGGTCGTCTATCCGGAAGGCGTGTGGTATCATTCCTGCACGCCGCCGGTGCTGGAGCGGATTCTTCAGGAACACCTGATCGGCGGCGTGCCGGTGGAGGATTACCGGCTCAATCCGCCGGCAGGCTGAAGCCTATCCGCCCCACCCTTCGTCGTGCTCGAACGGGTCTTCGATCGCCTCGTCGTGCCCGGTGCCGCTGGACAGGAACACCAGCCCCATCAGCGCCGCCATCAGCATCATCGTCAGGCCGATGCCCAGGGTGATCGCGATGTAGAGATGGATCGAGACGAAGCCGACCACCTCGTAGAGATAGGTCGCGACCATCGCGATCACGCACAGCGTGACCAGCCCCATCCAGCGCATCAGCCGGAAATAGCGCGCCCAGGCGAAGCGGGCGTTCGCGGGGTTGTCGAGCGGGGATATTCTGGGCATATCGCGGCTCTCCATGCGCCGCGCGGCAGGGGCTGGCAATCGCTTTCGCCGTCAACGCTCTTTACTGTCACCGCGATGGTGGCATGATCGGTCGAACGGGCAGCGAACCGCGATGGCGCAAGCCAGGGCGGGGACCGGCAAGCCCGGATCAGGAAGAGGTTGCACCTAACGGGGAAGGAAAGCGTCATGACCATTGCCAGGCTGATTGCCGGGCGCGGAGCGGAGGTGTGGCGGTGCCATGCCGAAGATACCGTGGCCGATGCGGTTGAAGTGCTCGCGAAGAAGCGCATCGGCGCGCTTCCCGTGCAGGATGGCGATGGGGACGGCGTGGCCGGCATCTTCTCCGAACGCGATGTGCTCTATTCGCTGCAGAACCACGGGGCCGATGCGTTGCGGATGAAAGTGCGCGACGTGATGACCGCGCCGGTGATCACGATCGCGCCGGACACGTCGGTCATGGAAGCGCTCGCGCTGATGACGCGGCGGCGGTTCCGCCATCTGCCGGTGGTCGAGAACGGACGGATGGTCGCCTTCGTCTCGATCGGTGATCTGGTGAAGTACCGCATCGACCGCATCGAGGCCGAAGCGGACGCCATGCGGGTCTATATCCAGCAGGCCTGAAGCGGAGCCTGAAATCCGGGAGTCTGACGGCGCCGCTTGAGTGACGGGCCGACCATGCCTATCTTGTCGGGCATGACCGAACCCGCCGTCTCGCTTGCACCCAGTGCAGCCACCCGCATCGCCGCGATCGCCGCGAAGCAGGGCAAGCCCGCCATTCTCCGGCTTTCGGTGGAAGGCGGCGGCTGTTCGGGCTTCCAGTACCGCTTCGGGCTGGACGAAGCGGCGCAGGACGACGATTCGATCGCGGAGACCGACGGCGTGCGGCTGGTGGTCGATCCCGTCAGCCTCGATCTGCTGGCGGGCAGCGTGGTCGAATATGTCGAATCGCTGGGCGGTTCGGCCTTCCGCGTGACCAATCCCAACGCGGCATCGGGCTGCGGTTGCGGCTCCTCTTTCGCGGTATGAACACGCTCAAGGTTGCCAGCTTCAACATCAACGGCATCAAGGCGCGCCTGCCGCGCCTGCTCGAATGGCTGGAGGAAACCCGCCCCGCGGTCGCCTGCCTGCAGGAGATCAAGACGCAGGATGAAGGTTTCCCCGCCGCGGAGTTCGAGAAGATCGGCTACCACGCCATCTGGCACGGCCAGAAGGGTTTCAACGGCGTGGCGATCCTGGCCGATGGCGAAAAGCCGGTGGAAGCGCATCGCGGGCTGCCCGGCGATCCGGACGACGAACATGCGCGCTATCTCGAAGCTGACGTGTTCGGGCTGCGCGTGGTGTGCATCTACCTGCCCAACGGCAATCCGCAGCCGGGGCCGAAGTTCGATTACAAGCTGCGCTGGATGGAGCGCCTCCGCGCCCGCATGGCCGAGATTGCCGCGCAGGAGATCCCCGCGCTGGTGATCGGCGATTACAATGTGATTCCCGAGGACAAGGACACGTTCTCGGTCCGCGCGATGGCCACCGACGCGCTGATGCAGCCCGAATCGCGCGATGCCTATCGCCGCCTGATCAACGATGGCTGGACCGACGCGATCGACCTGCACAACCCGCGCGGCGGGGTGTGGACGTTCTGGGATTATCAGGCCGGCGCGTGGCAGCGCGACCACGGCTTCCGCATCGATCACGCGCTGCTCTCGCCCGAACTGGCCGACCGGCTGGTGGCGGCCGGAGTCGACAAGGCCTATCGCGGGCGCGAGAAGGCGAGCGACCACGCGCCCATATGGGTCAGCCTGCGCGCCTGAAAGGCCGCTTCCGGCATCCTCCGTTCGTCGCATTTGGACCGGATCGACCATGTCGATCGTCGAATGCCTCTTGTCCTGCCGACAAGGCTCCCTACGTGGGCCGCGCCGTGTTGCTCCGCAAAATGTCGCCGGCTGTGTAACGCTTCACAGCGCGGCGGCGAAGAACCGGGCATGATCGACATACGTTCCCAGGGCGCCCTGCCGCCATTGCCAAGAGATCCCCTCATGGGCCTGTTCACGCCTGACTTCTTCCGTGCTCTCCTCGTCGGCTTCCTGATCGGTACGGCCGGCATGGCGCTTTCGATCGGCTCGGACGTGCGCGCGGAAAGCGCCAAGGCGGGCGTGGCGGTAGGCGGGGCGCAGGCCGCCGCGCCCGCGTCCGGAGCGCGGTGATAATGCGGCGGGCACCGGGCCTGGCCGTTGCGCTCGCGCTCGTGCTGGCCGCCTGCCAGCAGCCCGCGCAGGCCGAAGGCGTGGTCGCCACACCCGAAGCGGCGGTGAAGGCCAGCGAAGCGCCGGGGCGCCGCACGGCGGTATTCGCCGGCGGCTGCTTCTGGGGCATGGAGGCGGTGTTCAGCCACGTGAAGGGCGTGACCAGCGTGGTATCGGGCTTCGAAGGCGGCGGCGCGCGCGATGCGCGGTACGAAACCGTCAGTACCGGGCGCACCGGCCATGCGGAAGCGGTGCGGATCACTTACGATCCGGCGCGCATCCGCTATGACGAGCTGCTGCGGATATTCTTCGGCGTCGCCAGCGATCCCACCCAGCTCAACCGGCAGGGGCCGGACGTCGGCACGCAGTATCGCAACGCCATCGTGCCGCAGAGCCCGGAACAGGCGCGCGTGGCCGCCGCCTATGTCGCGCAGCTGCGGCGGACGAACCTGTGGCGCGCGCCGATCGTCACCGCGATCGAGCCCAACCGCGGGTTTTACGCGGCGGAGGCCTATCACCAGGACTTCATGCTGCGGAACCCCGATCACGGCTATATCCGCCGCTGGGACGTGCCCAAGGTCGATGCGCTGAAGCGCACGTTCCCGCAGTTCTGGAAAGCATCGTTCACGGTGAACTGACGGTAGCGGGCGCGGCGGCTCCGGAGCGATTGCACCGGGCGTGCGGCGCTCCTATCTAGGGCACATGCCGGGGCATCATCATCACGAACATGTCGGAGACACGCTGGTCGGCGCCGCGCGTGACGTTCTCGTCGCCTCGGGCGAACAATGGACCGACATGCGCGCCGACGTGTTCGAAGCGCTGGTCGAACGGGAAAAGCCCGCCTCGGCCTATGACATCGCCGAAACCGTGGGCGCGCGGCGGGGCAAGCGTGTGGCCGCCAACAGCGTCTATCGCATCCTCGACCTGTTCGTGCGCACCAACCTGGCCCGGCGGGTGGAAAGCGCCAACGCCTATGTCGCGAACAGCCATCCCGGTTGCCGGCACGATTGCATCTTCCTGATCTGCGATTCGTGCGGGCATACGATCCATATCGATGACGATCGCCTGACCGGCGCCTTGCGCCAGGCGGCGCAGGATGCGGGCTTCGCCGATGTGCGGCCGGTGGTGGAAATCCGCGGCCGCTGCGGGGATTGCGGTTAAAGCACTTTCCCCATGCGCTTGAGCGGCACGGGGGCGCCGCCGCGATCGTCCACGATCTCCTCGATCACATCGTACCCGGCCACCCGGTAAAGCGGTTCGCCGGCCAGCGTCGCCATCAGTTCGCAACGCGCGAAGCCTTCGGCGCGGGCCGCCGCCTCGCAATGGGCCAGCAGCGCCCGGCCGATGCCGCGCCGCGCGAACGCCGGATGCGTGTACATCGCGCGGACCCGGGCGGCCTCGGTGGCCGGATCGAGCAGGCGCGGTTCGCGCAAGCCCGCGCTGTGATCGCCGCCGTAGAGCGTCGCGCGCCGGCTCCACCCGCCACAGCCGGCCAGCGCGCCATCGGCTTCGGCGATGAAATAGGTGCCATCCGCCACCAGCTGCCGGTCCAGGCCCATCACCGCCCGGCTGGCCGCGATCTGGGCGGGGGCAAGAAACGCGGATTGCAGCGTGCCGATCGCCAGGTCCATCACGCTTTGCAGCGCGGCAAGATCGGCCAGGCGCGCGGGCCTGATGATGGCGCCCGAGGCGGGTTTCGCGGTCATGGACGGGTCATTTATCGCATTTTTCCATCGGGCGTTGCCGGCTTCTCACAATCGACAGGCCGGGGGCAAGGGTGTAAGGCGCAGGGATGTCGTTAGAACGAGATCGTCCCTTGCTGGAGGGAGTAGAGGCGCCATCGGATTTTCGGGGCTGGCCGTTGCCGCGTTTGCGGGCATTGGCGGACGAGGTCCGGGCGGAGATGATCGGGGCGGTGGGGCAGACGGGCGGTCACCTTGGGTCTGGCCTTGGCGTGGTGGAGCTGACGGTTGCGCTGCACTATGTGTTCGACACGCCGCGCGACCGGCTGGTGTGGGACGTGGGGCATCAGGCCTATCCGCACAAGATCCTGACCGGCCGGCGCGAGCGGATGC
>NZ_DDFB01000060.1:0-29222 GCF_002336885.1 Novosphingobium sp. UBA1939
ACGATGTTCTGCGGCGTGCGCGGCTTCAGCCACACGGTATAGACCAGCACGTAGAACAGGATCGACACGGCGAGGATCGCCGCCGCCAGCACGTTGAGCGCCAGCCCCATCAGGATCACGGAAAAAGCCCCGAGGCCCACCCCGAAATGCAGCGCCGCCTGCCGGTCCATCCGGCCCGCCGGAAGCGGGCGCGCGGCGGTGCGGCGCATCACCGCGTCGATATCCGCCTCATACCATTGGTTGAGCGCCCCCGCCGCGCCCGCGCCCAATGCGATGCACAGGATCGCGGTGAAGCCGAGCACGGGGTTGATCCCCACCGGCGCGGCGAGCATCCCGCACAGGCCGGTGAACACCACCAGCGTCATCACGCGCGGTTTGGTGAGCGCGAGGAAATCGCGCCAGTGCGCCGGCGGCAGGAGGGGGGATGCGGTGCTCATGACAGATTCCCGTCGCGCCATAGCCCCTCGCGCGGCAGGGGGGAAGGGGCGGATGGGATTGGAGACGGAGGCAGGAATGACATCCCTCGTCCGTCACCCCGGCCTTGTGCCGGGGCCCGCGTCGCCACATGGAAGCCGACAGTTGCTGCACTGCGGATGCCGGGACAAGCCCGGCATGACGGATGGGGCTAGTTGGCCAGCGCCGCCTCCACCGCATCGTGAAACACTTTGATTCCGCCTTCCAGGCCGCCGAGCGTCAGCCGGTCGATCGCGCCCGACATCAGCCCCTCCTGTCCTAGGGCCGCCGCACGGAAATCCTCCGCGCCGAACACGCCGCCGTCGAGCAAGTTCCAGCTTTTCTCCCAATGTGCCAGTGCTTTGTCAGTCGCGGGCGGTTCGGGGATCAGCATGAAATCCTCGACCAGCGTCTGGTCCACCGCCTGCGGCATGATCGTCATCAGGTTCACGTAGTCCGGGCTGACCACGACCACGGTGGCGGGAAAGAGCTGGTAGGCGAACGTGCCTACCGCGCGCAGCTGCGCCCAGTCGGACAAGTCCACGCCCTCCATCTCCGCCGCGCGGCCGACCAGCGACCGCTTGTGCGGCCCGATCTCGTCGCCCGAGGTGATGCCGTCCTTGAAGAACGGTGCGATCGACGCCGCGTGCAGGCGCAGCACATGGTAGCTTTCCAGGAAGGCGTCCATGATCAGCTTCCAGTTCGACGCCACCCGGTGCGTGCGCCGCGCATAGAGGTGCTGCCCGGCGAGGCCCACCGCGGCGAAGTCCTCGCCCACGCGCGCGGCGTCGCCGAAATCGGCGTCGGAGGGGGTGGCGGGGGCGAACCAGATCAGGCCGCCGGATTCGTGGCTCGGCAGCTCGACCAGGCCGTGCGCCGCCTTGTCGAAGCCGGGAAAGGTATCAGGGCGGGGCAGGGCGAGCAGGCGGCCGTCGGTGGCATAAGTCCAGGCGTGATAGGGGCAGACCATGCGCTTGCCGCAGTGGACGTCCTGCCCTTCGACCAGCCGCGTGCCCCGGTGGCGGCAGACGTTGAGGAACACCCGCACCGCGCCCTCGCCATCGCGCGCGATCAGCAGCGGCCGGCCGGTGCCATCGTGGGGCACGGCCATGTTGGGTTCGGGCAGCAGCGCCGAAGGGGCCAGCACTTGCGGCATCCGGTCGAAGAGCGTGGCCTTCTCGCGCGCGAAATGCGCCGGATCGACATAGGCGGACGCGGGCACATGGGCGATGGCGGAAGCCTGCTGTCCGGCGCCGGCGGCAACCTGATGCGCCAGCGCGAGCTGACCTTCGGTGGGGCGTCCCATGGGGTCCTCTTCCCTATCTTTTGTTGTCGGGGCTAGGCATACCCCGAAAGGCCGCTAGTTTTGCGCGAAATCGGGCAGGGAGCAATCGCCGCATGAATGACGTAGGGGCGCGTGGGAAAACGGGCGAGGGAAGCGGACTGGTGGAGGCGCTCAAGCCCTATGTCGAACGCGAATCGCTGGCGTCGTTCTTCCTCGGCATCTCGTCGGGCTTCCCCTTCGCGATGATCGGCGCGACGCTGACAACGCGGCTGGCGCAAGATCACATCCAGAAGTCCACGATCACCGCGTTCACGCTGGCGTTCCTGGTCTATAACCTCAAGTTCCTGTGGTCGTGGCTGGTCGATGGCGTGCATCTGCCGGTGCTGGGCCGGCTGGGGCAACGGGTTTCCTGGATGATCCTTGCGGGCGCGCTGGTCTTTCTTGCCGTGATCAATCTCGCGCTGGTCGATCCGGCGAAGGATATCGGCGCGACAGTGGTTGCCGCCGTTCTCGTCGGCGCGGCGGGCGCGACGTTCGACATCGTGATCGACGCCTTCCGGATCGAGACGCTCAAGCCCTATCAGCTGGGCACGGGATCGGGCATGTCGCAATACGGTTGGCGGATCGGCTCGGCCGGTGCTGGCGGGATCGCGCTGTTCGTGGCGGCGCGCCACGGCTGGACCGCCGCCTATATCGCCTGCGCGTTTCTCGTCCTGCCGGCGGTGCTGACCGCGCTGCTGATGGGCGAACCCGCCCGCCATCGCGAGGCGACCCGGCGCAAGGGGCTGGGCGAGGTGTGGGATTCGATCACCGGCCCCTTCGTGGAGTTCTTCCGACGCCACGGCGCGCTGCTGGTGCTGGCGTTCATCCTGGTCCACAAGATCGGCGATACGCTGGCCAACCTGACCTTCCGCCTGCTGTTCGACGACCTTGGCTTCACCAACGATGAAATCGCGCTCTACGACGTGGGACTGGGCTTCTGGGCCTATCTCATCGGCGTGTTCATCGGCGGCGCGGCCTATTCCCGTCTTGGCCTCAAGCGGTCGGTGCTGTTCGCGCTGGTGCTGATGGGCGTATCGAACCTGAGCTTCGCGGCGCTGGCGGCGGCGGGCCATTCCAACCTGGGCATGGCCGGCGCGATCGGCTTCGAGAATATCGCGTCCGGGTACGGCGGCGTGGTGGTCGTCGCCTATTTCTCGGCGCTGTGCGATCTGCGGTTCACGGCGGCGCAATACGCGCTGATTTCCGCCGGCGCGAGCATCGTCGGGCGGTTCGTTACCGGCACGACCGCAGGGGCGATGATCGAGCGGTTCGGCTACGTGAACTTCTACCTGCTCACCACCGTGCTGGCGCTGCCGGGCATCGTGCTGTTCTGGTGGATGAGCCGCACGGGGCTGGTCGACGAAGCCATGGGCACGGCGGGCGAGGAACCGCCAAAAACCTAATCCGGCACTTCCCCGTTGCGCCGCAGCACATCGCCGGCAAGGTAGAGCGAACCCGCGATCAGCACGTCGCCTTCGGGCGGCAGAGCGGCCAGCGCTTCGGCCACGTTGGCGAAGCTGCGCGCTGGCAGCGTTGTGAACGGTGCGAAGTCTTCCGGGCGGTGCGCGTCGTGCCCCGGTGCGGGAACGATCGACAGCGACAGCAACCGGTCCGCCAGCGGCGCGATGATCGCGGACGGGTCCTTGTTGGCGAGCATGCCCGTCACCAGGTGGATTTTCGGGCCGCCGGCGAAGTGGCGGGCGATGGCGAGCCCGGCATCGGGGTTGTGCCCGCCGTCGAGCCATACGGCGCGGTTGCCGGCCAGCGCGGTAAGCGGGCCAGCGCCCAGCCGTTGCAGCCGGGCGGGCCAGCGCGCGGCAGGGATGCCCCGCGCCATCGCTTCGGGCGAGACAGCAACGACCTGCTGATGGCGCAGCATGGCCACGGCGAGCGCGGCGTTGTCCGCCTGGTGGCTGCCGGGCAAGGCAGGCAGCGGCAGGGTGAGCGAGCCGCGACCATCGCTATAGGCGATTGCATCGCCGATCTCGGCGTTCCAGTCGCGCCCGCGCATCATCACCGGCGCGCCGATCGCTTCCGCCGTATCCAGCACCGATTGCGCCACGGCAGCGGGATAGGCTTGCGTCACCAGCGGAACGCCGGGCTTGGCGATGCTCGCCTTCTCGAAAGCGATGCGCGCCAGCGGATCGGTGGGCACGCCGGCTTCGGGCGTCAGCAGGAAGCCTTCGTGGTCCAGCCCCAGCGTTGCGATGCCGCACGCCGCCGCGGTCGGCAGCACGTTGGTGGCATCGAGCCGCCCGCCCAGCCCGGTTTCGATCACGCAGACGTCGGCCGGGATGCGGTGGAAGGCCAGGAACGTCGCCACCGTGGTCACTTCGAAGAAGCTGGGGGCAAGGTCTTCCGCCGCGTCCAGCACTTCCTGGAGCAGCGCGGCCAGCAGATCGTCGCCGATCAATTTGCCGGCGATGCGGATGCGTTCGTTGTAGCGCACCAGATGCGGCTTGGTGGCGGAATGGACCGTCAGCCCCTGCGCCTCCAGCATGAAGCGCAGATACGTGCAGGTCGATCCCTTGCCGTTGGTGCCGGCCACATGGAATACCGGTGGCAGCGCGAGATGCGGGTTGCCGACGCGGGCGAGCAGTTCGCGCGCGGTATCCAGCCCGAACCGGCCCTGCGGCAGCGACAGCGCGCCCAGTCGGTCAAGCTGCGCCTGCACCGCCGCGTTTTCGGAAATGGCGAAGTCGCGCGTCAGAAGTCCCTCCCGCTGGCGCGGAGTGTCACGCGGCTTTTGCGGCCGTGAGGTAGTCGATCACTTGCGCCAGAGTTGCCTTCATGTCGCGGCGGTGGACCACCATGTCGAGCATCCCGTGCGCGTGAAGGTATTCCGCGCGCTGGAAGCCTTCGGGCAGCTTTTCGCGAATGGTATCCTGAATCACGCGCTGGCCGGCAAACCCGATCAGCGCGCCGGGTTCGGCGATCTGCACATCGCCCAGCATGGCATAGCTGGCGGTGACGCCGCCGGTGGTGGGATCGGTCAGCAGCACGATATAGGGCAGGCCCGCCGCGTGAAGTTTCGCGATGGCCACGGTGCTGCGCGGCATCTGCATCAGGCTGAGAATGCCCTCCTGCATCCGCGCGCCGCCAGCGGCGGTCACCGCGATATAGGGACACTTCTCCGCGATCGCGCGCTCGATCCCGGCGATGAAGGCGTTGCCCACGGCCATGCCCATCGATCCGCCCATGAACGCGAATTCCTGCACCCCGACCACGGCCTTGTGCCCGTCGATCGTGCCGGCGGCGTTGGTCAGCGCGTCCGGGTGCGGGTTGGCGGCCTTGGCCGCCTTGATGCGATCGGTATACTTCTTGCTGTCGCGGAACTTCAGCGGGTCTTCCTTCACCTTTGGGGCGGGAAGAAGCTCGAAGCCCGGATCGAGCAGTTGCGCGAACCGCGCGTCGGCGCCGATGCGGCCGTGATGATCGCAATGCGGGCAGACGGAAAGGTTGTCCTCATAGTCCTTGGTGAACAGCATCTCGCTGCACAAAGGACACTTGATCCAGAGGTTGTCGGGCGTGTCCCGCTTCGGTGTGAAGGGCAGGGCGTTGCGAACGCGGTTGAGCCAGCTCATGCGATTTCCTTGCGGGCAGAGTGGACGGCGGCGGCGAGCGCGGCGGTGAGTTCCTTCACCGGCCCCGCCGCGTCCGCGCCATGTTTGGCGACGAGATCGACCAGCGCCGATCCCACGACGACACCATCGGCCACCCTGGCGATGGCCGCGGCCTGTTCGGGCGTGCGCACCCCGAAGCCGACGGCAACCGGGATCGTGGCCGAAGCCTTGATCCGGGCGACGGCTTCGTCGATCGAGGCCTGCGCCGCCTGCTGCATCCCGGTGATGCCGGCGACCGAGACATAATAGAGAAAGCCCGAAGACCCTTCCAGCACGGCAGGCAGGCGCGCAGCGTCGGTGGTTGGCGTGGCCAGGCGGATCAGCGAAACGCCGGCATTGCGCAGCGCCGGCCCCAGTTCGGGATCTTCCTCTGGCGGAATGTCCACGCAGATCACGCCATCGATGCCCGCGTTCACGCATTCGGCGGCGAACCAGTCGGCCCCGCGCACGGTCATCGGGTTGGCATAGCCCATCAGCACCAGCGGCACCTCGGGATGGCGAGCGCGGAACGCGGCGGCGATGCTGAGGATGTCGGCAGTCTTCGTGCCAGCGCCGAGCGCGCGCAGGTTGGCCAGCTGGATCGCCGGGCCATCCGCCATCGGATCGGTGAACGGCATGCCCAGCTCGATCACGTCGGCACCACCCTCGACGAGGGCGTCGAGGATGGATGCGGTGGCGTCCGGCGTCGGATCGCCGCCGGTGACGAAAGTGACGAGGGCAGGGCGGCCCTTTGCGAATGCGTTGGCGAGGCGGGTCACAGCGACACCCCCAGATGCTCGGCAACCGAGAAGATGTCCTTGTCCCCCCGCCCACACAGGTTGGCGAGGATGATCTGGTCCTTGCCCATGGTCGGCGCGACCTTCTTCACCGCCGCGATGGCGTGGGCGGGTTCGAGCGCGGGGATGATGCCTTCGGTGCGGCAGAGCAGCTGGAAGCCGTCGAGCGCTTCCGTATCCGTCACCGAGGTATAGTCCACGCGGCCGATCTCCTTGAGCCACGCATGTTCCGGCCCGATGCCGGGATAATCGAGGCCCGCCGAAATCGAATGGCCTTCGGTGATCTGGCCGTCTTCGTCCTGCAGCAGGTAGGTCTTGTTGCCGTGGAGAATGCCGGGGCGCCCGCCCGCGAGCGAGGCTGCATGTTCTTTGTCCAGCCCATGGCCTGCCGCTTCCACGCCCAGCATCCTGACGCTGGTATCATCGAGGAACGGGTGGAACAGGCCGATCGCGTTCGATCCGCCACCGATGGCGGCGACCAGCAGATCGGGCAGGCGGCCGATCCGGGACAGCATCTGCGCGCGGGCTTCCTTGCCGATCACGCTCTGGAAATCGCGGACGAGTTCTGGATAGGGGTGCGGCCCGGCGGCGGTGCCGATGATGTAGAACGTGTTGTGCACGTTCGCGACCCAGTCGCGCAGCGCTTCGTTCATGGCATCCTTGAGCGTACCCGCGCCGGCCGTGACCGGCACGACTTCCGCGCCCAGCAGCTTCATGCGGAACACGTTCGGCTTCTGCCGCTCCACGTCCGTCGCGCCCATGAAGATCACGCAGGGCAGGCCGAAGCGCGCGCAGACCGTCGCGGTCGCGACGCCGTGCTGGCCTGCGCCGGTCTCGGCGATGATCCGCGTCTTGCCCATGCGCATGGCCAGCAGGATCTGGCCGATGCAGTTGTTGATCTTGTGCGCGCCGGTGTGGTTCAGCTCGTCGCGCTTGAACCAGACTTGCGCGCCGCCCAGTTCTTCGGTCAGCCGGGGCGCGAAATAGAGCGGGCTCGGGCGGCCGACATAGTGTTCGAGCAGGTCGTCGAACTCGGCTTGGAATGCGGGGTCGGCCTTGGCCCTGCGGTATTCCTGTTCGAGATCGAGGATCAGCGGCATCAGCGTTTCGGCAACATAGCGCCCGCCGAACTGGCCGAAATGGCCGCGATCGTCGGGCTGGCTGCGAAAGCTGTTGGGGGTGGCCCCTGTCGGTTCTGCGCTCATGCGCCGCGATTGGCAGAGGCCGCGCGGCTTGTCCAGATTCGCGTCCCTCGCGCGTGCGCGTTTCACCACGGGGCAAGGACAGCTCCTGGCCGTTTGCGGATTTGGACGGCGTGCGCGTCGGATTGCACGATTTTGTGCTGACGTTCATCTTGCGGAAAGATGCAGTCGCTAGAGAGGCGTTGCAACGTCGTGAAGGCGGTCTCGAAAGAGGCCGCCTTTTTATTTTTATATTCGGAAACGATGCTGAAAATATTCGTTACACGCATATCGGTAAATGTGTGGCAATGATGTCACTTATATGAATGTTTTGGCTGAATGAATGTTTTCAGTATTGTGACATATATGATTGAAAATTAACTGACCGTCGCCCCCATAAAGCAAAGAAGGGGCGTTCAAGTCAGGAGTTTACTATGCGTATTGTTCTTCTTTCGCTCGCCGCCTCGCTGGTCGCGGCGACGCCGGCCCTTGCCAACGAAGTCCGCGTCGAAACGCGCGCGGGCGTCTACTGGACGGACGGCGCGACGAAGGGCACGGCCGGTGTCGCTGCCGGCTACGATTTCGATCTGGGGCCGGCCGCCTTTTCCGGCCTTGAAGTCTCGGGTGACAAGATTCTCACTTCGGGCACCAAGGTTGCGTGGGGCTTCACCGGCCGCCTGGGCGCCAAGCTCGCCGGCTCGAAGCTTTACGGCACTGGCGGTTACACCACCGAACCGTGCAGCCTGTGCGAAGGATCGTGGCATCTCGGCGCTGGCTATGAGCGCGGCTTCATGGGGAACCTCTATGGCAAGGTGGAATATCGCCACTACTTCGGCCGCAACGGCTTCAACGATGCCAACGCGGTCGTGGCCGGCGTGGGCGTGAAGTTCTGATCGCGTCAGCCACGCGATCCGGCCACGCCTGAAGGCGTGGCATGGCTTCGGGGCGGTTTTCTTCGGGAAGCCGCCCTTTTTCTGTTTCGGTGGAGCGATCAGCCCGCGCGGGCGGCGTAACAGAACGAGGCGATGCGCTGTTCGTCCTTCACCCCGGGCGCGCTTTCCACGCCGGACGAGACATCGACCATCGGCGCCCCGGTCATGCGGATCGCCTCGGCCACGTTGTCCGGCGACAGCCCGCCGGCAAGGCCCCACGGCAGCGCCCCGCGATAGCCGGCCAGCAGCGTCCAGTCGAACGCCAGCCCCAGTCCGCCGGGCAGGGCCGCGCCTTTGGGCGTCTTGGCATCGAACAGGATGAAGTCGGCCGTGCCGGCATAGGCACCGGCGCGCGCCACATCGTCCGCCGTGGCGACGGACAGGACTTTCCACACCGGCAGGCCGAACCGCGCGCGGACCTGCGCCGCGCGATCGGGCGCTTCGTGGCCATGAAGCTGGATGGCATCGAGCCGTGCCGCCGCGACGGCTTCTGCAAGGAAGGCATCGTCGGCATCGACGAACACGCCAACGCGCGTGACCCTGCCCTGGGCCTGCTCCGCCAGCGCGGGGGCTTGCGCGAAGGCCAGGAAACGCGGCGATGGCGGATAGAAGTTGAACCCGACGTATTCGGCGCGGGCCTTGATCGTGGCGGAGAGCGCTTGCGGCGTCGTGATTCCGCAGATCTTGATGGAAGGGCCGGGCATGGCCGTGCGTTAGGCCATGCCCGGCCGCTTCGTCAAACTGCCGATCAGGGGGCGAGTTCGTAGGTGACGGTAACGCTGGCGCCCACGTCCAGTTCACCGGCGGCAACCGGGCTGGGCGCGGCCATGGCCATCATCTTGTCGGCGCGGGCATAGAGGACCGGCGCGGGCGGCGACCAGCCGCCGCTTTCGCTGATCGTCAGCACGCGCACCACGCGCAGGCCGGCGGCGCGGGCATAGAGGTCGGCGCGGGCGCGGGCCTTCTTCATCGCGTCGACACGGGCTTCGTCCGTTGCAGCATCGGCGTTGTCGAGCTGGAACGACGGGCCGTTGACCTGGTTGGCGCCAGCCGCCACCAGTGTATCGATCACCTTGCCGTACTGGTCGATCTTGCGCTGGCGCACGGAAACCTGGTTGGTCGCCTGATAGCCGATGATCACCGGTTCCTGCTGCTCGATCGAACCGTCGGGGAGGCGCTTGGGCTGGCCATAGACCGGGTTCACCGAAAGATTGCTGGTCTGGATGTCACGGTCGGCAATGCCGGTGCGCTTCAGCGCGGCGATCACCGCGTTCATCTTGGCGGCGTTTTCGCTCAGCGCTTCGCCGGCAGTCTTGCCCTGCGTGGTGACGCCGGCGTTGAACACCGCGAGATCGGGCGTGCGCGTCGTCTTCCCTTCGGCCGAGATGGTCAGCACGCTGTTGCCCGGCGCGACGACCGGCGCGGTGGAAAGCGCGGCCTGCGCCGCCACCGGAGTGGCCATCATCGCCAGCGGCGCGAAAGCGGCCGCCGCAGCGACGGAAAGAAGGGCACGTTTCATGGGGGCGGTCTCCTGTTGCACTCTGTTGCGCGATCTGGACGAAGCGACGTTACGGCGTGATGAACCGTTGCAACGGAAACCGTTCAGATTGGTGAATCGTTCCGGGACCCGATCCCACCCCCGTTCTCCAAGCCCGCTATGGCCGGGATAGCCGCCGCCGTTGCCCGCGCCGCACTCGACTGCGCAACCTAGAGCGTGGCCTCGATCGCGCGTGCGGCCATCACCGGGTCTTCGGCGCGGCTGATCGGGCGTCCGATCACCAGCACGCTGGCGCCCGCATCGCGCGCCTGGCGCGGGGTAACGGCGCGCTTCTGGTCGCCCAGGTGGCCATCGGCGGGGCGCAGGCCGGGCACCACGAAGAAGCCGTTCTTCCAGCGCTTGTGCACGGCGGCGACCTCGTGCCCGGAACAGACGATGCCGTCGATGCCCGCTTCCTGCGCCAGATCGGCCAGGCGCAGCACTTGATCGTGCGCCGATCCGCCCACGCCCACGCGGGCCAGATCGCTGTCGTCAAGGCTGGTGAGCACGGTGACGGCCACGACCTTGCAGTTTTCGCCGGCGGCGGCCTTGGCGTCTTCCATCATCGCCCGCCCGCCCGAGGCATGGACCGTGACGATCGCGGGTTCGAGAACGTGGATGGACTGCATCGCGCCGGCCACGGTGTTGGGAATATCGTGCAGCTTGAGATCGAGGAAGAGCGGCAGGCCGATCCGGGCCACTTCATGCACCCCGTGATGCCCGTGCGCGCAGAAGAATTCGAGGCCCAGCTTCAGCCCGCCGACATGGCCCCGCACCTTTTGCGCAAGGGCGATCGCGGCATCGAGGCGGGGCAGGTCGAGGGCGAGGTAGATCGGATTGCTCACGGGGGTCACGCTCTTGAACTATCGGGGGTGGACGCGGCTTCGAGCTGCGTGGAGGTCGCCAGAGGCGGCGAGGGATTTTGCGCGGCAAGCAGGGATTCGAGGTTGGTGATGCGCCGACCCAACCGCCAGCGCGTGGCACGGTACAAGGCCCACATCGGCACCAGACCCAGCAGGAAGGCGGAGATCACCAGCGCGGGCAGGCGTGTTTCCAGCACCAGCCCTTCCCAGATGCGCACTTCCACCGGTTGCCAGTTGGCTACGGAAAACAGACCTAGCACCACGACGACCGCGGTCCAGAAGATCGTGCGAACAATCCGCATTGCCTTTGTTCCCCCGGACATCCGGCCGTCTGGCCGCGTTGCTCAACAGGCCGTAACCCGCTTTTCCCTTTCGCGCGAGTCTCCGCTTATTCGCCGAACACCCGTGCGAAGATCGTGTCGATCGCCTTGAAGTGGTAATCGAGGTTGAACTTCTCTTCCAGTTCCCGCGCCGGGAGGGCAGCGGTCACTTCCGCATCGGCCTTCAGCAGTTCCAGCAGCGAAAGCTGTCCGTCCGATTCCCACACCTTCATCGCGTTGCGCTGGACCAGGCGATAGGCGTTGTCGCGGGTGACCCCCGCCTGCGTCAGGGCCAGCAGCACCCGCTGGGAATGGACCAGCCCGCCCATCCGGTCGAGGTTCTTCTGCATCCGCTCAGGATAGACCACCAGCTTGTCGACCACGCTGGTCAGCCGCGCCAGCGCGAAATCGAGCGTGATCGTGGCGTCCGGGCCGATGAAGCGTTCGACCGAGGAGTGCGAAATGTCGCGTTCGTGCCACAGCGCCACATTCTCCAGCGCGGGCGTGACGGCTGAACGGACCATGCGGGCAAGGCCGGTCAGGTTCTCGGTCAGCACCGGGTTGCGCTTGTGCGGCATGGCCGACGAGCCCTTCTGGCCCGGCGAGAAATATTCCTCCGCTTCCAGCACTTCGGTCCTCTGCAGGTGGCGGACCTCCACGGCGAGCCGCTCGATCGACGAGGCGATCACGCCCAGCGTGGCGAAGAACATCGCGTGGCGATCACGCGGGATCACCTGCGTCGAAACCGGTTCGACTGCAAGGCCCAGCTGGTCGGCGACGTATTCCTCCACCGAGGGATCGATGTTGGCGAACGTGCCAACCGCTCCGGAAATGGCGCAGGTGGCCACTTCGGCGCGTGCGTTGACCAGGCGCGTGCGGCAACGGCTGAATTCGGCGTAGGCTTCGGCCAGCTTCTTGCCGAAGGTGGTCGGTTCGGCGTGGATGCCGTGGCTGCGGCCGATGGTGGGCGTGTACTTGTGCTCATAGGCGCGGCGCTTGATCGCGGCGAGCAGCGCGTCGATGTCTTCCAGCAGGATGTCGGCCGCGCGGGCGAGCTGGACGGCTAGTGTGGTATCAAGCACGTCCGAGCTGGTCATGCCCTGGTGCATGAAACGGGCCTCGGGGCCGACCTGCTGGGCCACCCAGTCGAGGAAGGCGATCACGTCATGCTTGGTCACGGCCTCGATCGCGTCGATCGCGGCCACGTCGATGGCGGGGCTGGTCGCCCACCAGTCCCACAGCGCCTTCGCGCCGCTGGCCGGAACCACGCCCAGTTCGCCCAGCTTCTCGGTGGCGTGAGCCTCGATCTCGAACCAGATGCGGTAGCGGGCTTCGGGTTCCCAGATCGCGGTCATCGCGGGGCGGGCGTAGCGGGGTACCATGTTCGACTCCGTCAGATACGTTTGGCCACGCCGCTAGGAGGAGGGGGCGCGGATGGCAAGGGGCGGGCGCGATTGTTGGGATCAGACGGCATTTTCCCTGGCATAGAGACGGCGAAGCGTGGTGCGAGAGAGGTGGCACCGGAGCGGGTGAGAATGCGCGAAAGCTAACATGAGTGAGCCGATTTTGCGGAAAAAGCGCCCGCACCATGCAATTCATCGCATAAAACGCCCGGTACATGCCCATGCCCAAGGTTCCGGCCGGAACCTTGCACAACAGGAAATGTTCACATCGGCGCTTTAGCAGTTTTCATGTTGGCAGGTTTCAGGTTTGAAGGAGTTGCTTGATGCGTGTTGTTTCCAAGAAGACCGGCGCGTTCGCGCTGTTGGCCGTGGCGGCCTTGCCGGTGCCCGGCGTCGTATCCGCGCAGCCGCAGGAGACGCCCGATTCCGGGATCACGGGCAGCGTAACCGATACCACTCCGGCTGCACCGGCGACCAAGGGGCCGGATATCGAAGGCATCATTTCGGCGCGCAAGGGTGACAGGATGCAGGTCACGTCCGCCGATGGCACCAAGTCCGTTGTCGCCATCAACGACGCCACGCGCATTCGCGCTAGCGGCGGCTTCCTCAGCATGAACCGCAGCACCCTGGCCGCAACCTCGCTGCTCAACGGCCTGCCTGTTTCGGTGAAGACGCTGCAATCGGGCGGCGAACTCGTGGCCAGCCAGATCGACCTGAAGAGCAAGGATCTCAAGGTCGCGTCGATGATCCACAACGGCACCGACCAGCGCTTTACCGAACAGGCCGCCGCAACCGAGGCGCTGCGCAGCCGCATGGCGGACATCGACCAGTACAACGTGAAGAGCACGACGAACGTGAACTTCGATACCGGAAAGGCGGTCCTGTCAGATCAGGCCAAGGCCGATCTGTGCTCGGCGGCGTCCTCGGCCGAAGGCATGGACAACGCGCTGCTGCTGGTGGTGGGCTACACGGACTCGACGGGCAGCCAGGAACTGAACCAGCGCCTCAGCGAAAAGCGGGCCGGCAACGTGGTGAACTATCTTCAGCAGGTCTGCCACTGGAAGCCCTATCGGATGCTGACCCCCACCGGCATGGCGGAAGCCGATCCGGCCGCCAGCAACGATACCATCGAGGGCAAGGCGCAGAACCGCCGCGTGGCGGTGAACGTTCTGGTCAGCAAGGGCCTCGACGGCATGTAAGCAGGCATCGGGCCGGGGGGCGCGCGTCGTCGTTCATCCCGGCCCTGGCCGTGGCATCATGATCTTCGCATTGGAGCGGGCAATCTACGCCTGCAACAGGCGCTTTCGGAAAAGCCGCTTGACCAGCCGGTCTTCCAGGATGCGGCCGCCGACATAGAGCGCGGCGAAAATGCCGGCAAAGACATAGGCCGGGGTCGGGGTAGGCTTTCTATTGCGCTTGCCGCCCTCCGCTCCATTCTTGCCGGGCTTTTCCGGTTCGGGGGCGCCAAGCGCCTTGTCGATCGGATGCATTGGCGGAGCGTCCGCCTTCTTGGCATCGGGCTTCTTGGCCGCCGCTTCCGCCGCCGGCTTCTGGTACGCGTTGACGAGGATGGTCAACTGCGCAAAGCCGAGAAACAGCAGCGGCGCCAGGAAGCAGGCCAGCAGGGCGCGGCTGACCAGATGATAGCGCAGTCTGCCTTCTGGCGCGGTCCCTTCAACGCGCAGAACGCCGCGTTCGAATACGGACAGCGGGTCTTGCGATGCAGGATTCTTCTTGGTGAAGCTGAGCGCTGCGTCGGAGCGGACGTGCGCCGTGCCCACTTCGTCGAACACGGGTTCGATCCGGTCCAGCGCCTCGCCGGCAGTCTGGCCTTCGGGCAGCGGCACGCTGCCGCGCACGTGCCAAATCCAGTCGATATAGCGCAGATTCACGCGTGGGCCTTCGGGGATGACGGTTTCGTGCCAGATCGGATGGGCGGACATTCCGGTCATTCGGCTGGCACCGCGCTTTCGGGCGTGTCGAACCGGCCGCGCCCGAACTTCGCCTTCAGCGTCTTCCAGGCTTCCGTGAACGGATAGTGCATCTGTTCGACGATCGACATCCGGCGGCCGCCCTCCATGCCCAGCAGTTCCGCTTCACCGTCGACGCAGGTGCCGAAGATGCGATCGATGAATATCCAGGTGCCCGAATAGTTGCTGCGGCTCGCTTCGTAGTCGCGCGAGTGGTGCAGGCTGTGGTGCTCGGTGGTGTTGAAGATGAAGCGCCACCAGGCGGGCGTGTTGAAGCGCACGTTGATGTGCTGGTAGGTGCTGACCGCCATGCCGAACGTGCCGGCGAGAAGGAAGGCGCGCGGCAGGAAATCGAAGAACCCGCCCACGCCCAGGCCGATCAGGAACAGCTCCACCGGGTTGCCGACCGCGCCCTTGTTGATGTTCAGCTGCGTAATGTAGTGATGCGGGGCGTGGGTCAGCCACAGCGGATACCAGTTATGCATCCCGCGATGCATCCAGTATTGCCCGAAATCGAACAGAAACGAGATCAGGAACGCCTGCACCAGCAGGGGCAGCCCGACGAACCACGTGAACTTGTCCCAGTGGAACGCGTGCTGGATGCCCTTGGCCATCACGTCGCTGCCGATGTAGCTGTCGACGATGCGGAGGATGGTGTAGCCCAGCCCGACGTAGAACAAGTCGGTGGTGAGTTCCTTCCAGGTGAGCTGCCAGCTGCGGTAGCGCGGGTTCACCCATTCCAGCCCCAGCAGCAGCACCTTGAAGCCGATTCCGATGCCGATGGCGGTTGATGCCTTGGCGATGGAATTGGGCGCGTAGTACCAGAACGCCAGCAGCGCGAGCAGCATGGCAGGCTGAAACCAGGTGAAGATGAACTGCTTTGCCGGACCTCCGTCCACGCGGGGGATGTTTTCCCAGCCGATGGTTACCGGAGAGTCCGCTCCGATGATCCTTTTGCCTACCCGAATTCCGTTCATCTTGTCCCCGCGATACAAAGTATCCGGTTCAAAATGACCGAATTTGCTCCGAAGCGTTATACGCCATCAGGCGTACATGGCCGGCGGCAGTCGATGCGGGCGTTCAGATCAACCCTTTTGCCTTCAGCGAAACATGCCCTTCGCGCCCCACGATCACGTGATCGTGGACCACGATGCCCAGCAGCCGCGAAGCCTCGATCACGCGCTGGGTGATCTGGATGTCGGCCCGGCTCGGCTGCGGCGAGCCGGAGGGGTGGTTGTGGACGAGGATCAGTGCGGCCGCGCCGATGTCCAGCGCCTTGTGGATGATCTCGCGCGGGTGGATCGCGGCCTCGTCGATGGTGCCTTCGCTGACAAGGTCATCGAGGATCAGGCGGTTGCGCGTATCCAGATAGAGCGCGCGGACCCGTTCGCGCCGTAGATGCGCCATGTCGATATGCAGATAGTCCAGCAGGGCCTGCCAGCTTCCCAGCACGGGCTGCTCCTGCACCTGCTTCCGCGCCATGCGCCGCGCCGCGATGCCGGCTATGCGGAGCGCGGCGGCGGCGGTTTCCCCGACGCCGGGCGTAGCCTGCAAGGCGCGGGGATCGGCGTTGAACACGGCGGCGAACGAACCGAACCGCTTGAGCAGCATCCTTGCGAGGGGCTTGACGTCACGCCGGGGGATCGCCGCCATCAGCAGGTATTCGACCAGTTCGTGATCGGCGAGCGCATCATCGCCACCCTCCAGCAAACGCTCGCGCAGCCGGGCGCGGTGGCCGCTGGGATCATGCGCCGCTTCGCGCACGCGGTCTTCCGAAGTGTGATCATCGCCGCTCCGGACCATCTTTCGGGTCCGTTCCGGCACCTGTTCACCAAAGAGACCGGGTTCGTCGTTCATGAAGGGTCCGCGCGGGCACCTTTCGCTGTTCGCGGCGTTGTGGCCGGAACAGTGCATTGCCTAAGCCGCGGCAGTGCGCAAGAAGGGGCGGAATGGCGGATAGGACCGATTTGGCGGACGGCGTTGCGGCCGATGGCTCCGGGATGGGGAGCGAGGCCGGGAACGGCGGCTATGCGCCGTCGCCGGTGCGCCGTCGGCGGTTGCGCCGCGCGGCGCTGGCGACGCTTGGCGTCATCGGTGTGGCCGGAGGCGGCCTTTGGCTGGCGCGCGAACCCCTTGCCGACCGCTTGATCGCCAGCCAGCTTGCCCAGACCGGCCTGCCCGCGACATACGAGATCGAAACCATCGGCGGCCGCACGCAAGTCCTGCGCAACATCGTGATCGGCGATCCGCGCAAGCCGGACCTGACCGTCGAGCGGATGGAAGTGCGCATGGCCTATGGCCTGCGCGGCGCGCGCATCGGCGGGATCACGCTGATCCGCCCCCGGCTCTATGGCCGGCATCATGCCAACAAGCTGAGTTTCGGGGCGCTCGACAAGCTGTTGTTCGGTCCGTCCAGCGGCGAACCGTTCCGGCTGCCCGATTATGACCTTCAGGTGGTGGACGCCCGCGGGCTGATCGACAGCGATTATGGCCGGCTGGCGTTCAAAGCCGACGGCGCCGGCGCGCTGCGCGACGGGTTTGCCGGAACGATCGCGGCGCTTGTGCCCGATGCGCATGTCGGCGGCTGCGCGCTGGGCCGCACGAGCCTTTACGGGCGGGTGGTAATCGAAGGCGAGCGTCCGCGGTTTTCGGGTCCGTTGCGGCTTGCGGGGGCACAGTGCGTGGAGCAGGGCGCGGCCCTGCGCGCGGCCACGGTGCAGGTCGACGCGCGGGCGGATCGCGATTTCGCAGGCGCCACCGTGCAGGCCAAGCTGCGCAGCGGAGCGTTGGTCCTGCCATCGGCGCAGGCCGATGCGCTGACGTTCGATGCGGCGATGGCCTATCGCAACGGGATGCTTTCGGGGCGGCTGGTGGGCAATGCCGGCGGGGTCCACGCTCCGGGCGCGACGGTCGCATTGCTCGGGCTGGACGGGCTGGTGCGGACGCGCGATGGTTTTCGCACCGTGGAGTTCCGCGGCAATGTGGACGGGAAGGGCTTGCGTCAGGGGCCGGCGCTCGACGCGGGTCTTGCTTCGGCAGAGGCATCTTCCACTGGCACGCTGGTCGCGCCGATGGTGGCGCAGGTGCGGCAGGCCTTGCGGCGAGAGGAGCGCGGCAGCCGCATCGCTGGCCAGCTTCACTATCGACAGGAAGGCGACCGGTGGTCGTTCGTGGTACCCGAGGCGCGGTTGCGCGGCGGCAGTGGCGCTTCGCTGCTGGAACTGTCGCGCTTTCAGGTCACCGGCGAACCGCGAGGATTGCCGCGCATCGCCGGCAACTTCGCCACCGGTGGTGTGGGATTGCCCCGGATCGAGGGTGTGATGGAGCGCGGCGCGGCCGGTGGCGCGCTGTTCCGCCTGACGATGGCCGAATACCACGCGGGCGGCGGCGCGCTGGCCATTCCGCAGATGTCGCTGGCGCAGGTTTCCGACGGTTCACTGGGCTTTTCGGGCACGGCCCGGCTTTCCGGCGCGATACCGGGCGGATCGGCCCGCAATCTGGAACTGCCCGTGCAGGGCGCCTTTTCGGCCCGGGGCGAACTGGCGCTCTATCGCCATTGCATCACCCCGCGTTTTGACGGGCTGACGCTGGGCGAAATGGTGCTGGATGGCCGCGCGATAACAGTCTGCCCGCAGTCCGGCGGCGCAATCGTGCGCAACGGGGCGGGGGGCTTGCGCGTTGCGCTGGGCGTGCCCGCGCTCGCCCTGACCGGCAGGCTGGGCGAAACGCCGCTGAGCATCCAGTCGGGGCCGGTCGGCTTCGCCTGGCCGGGAACGGTGACGGCGCGCGCGCTCGATGTGGCGTTGGGGCCGCCTGAGGAGGCGACGCGGTTCCATCTCGCCGATCTGACGGCCCGGGCGGGCAAGGACTTCGCCGGCACGTTCGGGGGCGTGGACGCGCGGCTGGCGGCGGTGCCGATGGACCTGACCAACGCGGCGGGGGCTTGGCGCTATGCCGATGGCACGCTGACGCTCTCGGGGGCGCGCTTCGACCTGACCGACCGCCTGAGGCCAACCCGCTTCGAGCGGATGGTAGCCCGCGACGCGACGCTGACCCTGCACGACAATCGAATCGATGCGGACGCGGTGCTGCGCGAGCCGAAGTCCGACCGTACGGTGACGCGCGCGGTGATTCGCCACGATCTGTCCGACAGTTCGGGCCATGCCGACCTGCTGGTCGATGGCCTGCGCTTCGACAAGGCGATGCAACCCGATGCGCTGACGCGGATGGCGCTGGGCGTGATCGCCAATGTCGAAGGCACGGTGACAGGCAGGGGCCGGATCGACTGGAACGCGCGCGGCGTGACCAGTTCGGGCCGGTTCTCTAGCACCGGGCTGGATCTCGCCGCCGCCTTCGGACCCGCGCGCGGGCTGGCGGGGACGGTCGAGTTCACCGACCTGCTCAACATGGTCACCGCGCCCAACCAGACCTTGCGGGTGGCCGCGATCAACCCCGGCATCGAAGTGAATGACGGCGTCGTCGTCTTCGCGATGGAGCCGGGGCAGGTGCTCAAGCTGCACAGCGCGACCTGGCCGTTCCTCGGCGGCAAGCTGAGCCTCGAACCCACCGTGATGCGCGTGGGCGTGGCCGAGACACGGCGCTATACGCTGGTGATCGAAGGGCTGGACGCGGCGAAGTTCCTCGAGCGCATGGAACTGGGCAACCTGGCGGCCACCGGCACCTTCGACGGGCGGATGCCGCTGGTGTTCGACGACAACGGCGGGCGCATCGAAGCGGGCAACCTGGTTTCGCGCGCGCCGGGCGGCAACGTCTCCTACGTCGGAGCGCTGACTTACAAGGACCTGTCGGCGATGGGTAATTTTGCGTTCGAGGCGCTGAAATCCATCGACTACAAGACCATGACGATCGGGATGCGGGGCGATCTCGCGGGCGAGATCGTCACCAACGTGCGCTTCGGTGGCGTCAAGCAGGGCATCGGCACGCGCCAGAATTTCCTGACGCGGCAGGTCGCGGGCCTGCCGATCCAGTTCAACGTCAACATCCGCGCGCCGTTCTACCGGCTCGTCACCTCGGCCAAGTCGCTCTACGACCCCAACTACGTCCAGGACCCGCGCACGCTGGGTCTGGTCGACGCGCAGGGGCGGGCGGTGCGGCGGCTTACCAACAATACCGGGACCGGCGGTGCCGGTTCCAGCACCATCGGGCCGGCGGTATCCGGCACCGGCATTCAGCGTCCAGAAAGCGGGAACCTGCCATGAGAAGCTCCGAATTGACCCTGCCTGCGCGCTCTGCGAAACGTTCGTCCATGGATGAACGGGTCGACGGGATCAGGGGCAGGATCGGGCAGCGCCTTCTGCGGGTGCTGCCGCTGGTGGGAGCAACGGTGATGACGGCATTGCTGTCGGGCTGCATTTCGGTGAAGGCGCCGGACAAGCCCATCGTCATCGAGCTGAACATCAACATCAAGCAGGAAGTCGTGTACAAGCTCGCGGCGGACGCGGGCAGCACGATCGAGAAGAATCCGGAGATTTTCTGACCATGGCCCGCACAATCGCATCCCGTTTTCGCACGATTTCGCTCGGCGCGGTCCTCGCTGGCGCGGCGCTGGCTGCCGCTCTGCCCGGCACGGCCTTGGCCCAGCGCGATCCTGCCTATGCCGCCGCGCGCGCAGCGGGGCAGGTGGGCGAGAAGGCCGACGGTTATCTCGGCTATGTCACCACGCCCAGCCCGGCGCTGCGCGCGGTGATCGAGGACATCAACATCAAGCGCAAGGCGGTCTATGCCGACAAGGCCAAGGCCAAGGGCGCGACGGTGGAGGAATACGCGCTCACTTCCGGCTGCCTGCTGGTGGCGCAGACCACGCCTGGCGAAAAGTACCAGGCGCCGGACGGAAGCTGGCAGACGCGCACCGGCGCGCCGCCGATGCGCGATCCCCGCTGCCCCTGATTCCAGCGCTGTTTCCGGCCGACTTGACCGGGAACGCTCTCCAGGCTCGGGATTCCGCTCTGTGTGGTGTCCCCGTGCAACCGTATGCATAGACCTTGGTCAGAGCGGTTGCGGGGCGGTTGACTCACGTATGCCCCCCGCCTAAGGGGACGGCGCCCTCGGCGGGGAGCCGTTGCGCACGTCACGCTTTCGTGCTGGGAATGCCCAGCTGGGAGAATGGCATGAGCGACGAGCAAACCGGGATGGAGCCTGTCGGCGAGGATGCGCGGATCGATACGCTTGAACAGCGGCTGAAAGCTGCTCGCAAGCGGGAGGACGAGCGTATCGCGAAGCCGGCGCCCGAAGAATCCAACGCGAGCTATCGCGAAGGAAACCGGGTGCTGGCCGAACTCATCGGCGGGCTTGCGGGGGGCGCGTTTCTGGGGTGGGTCATCGACCAGTTTGCGGGAACGTCGCCCTGGGGCCTGTTGGTGATGTTGTTCGTGGGCGTGGGTGTCGCCTTCCGCAATATCATCAGGATTTCGAGCCGGCGTCCCTGACAAGGGGCGCTGTTGTTATATGCGATGAGACGGGGTTAAGCGCGTGGCCGAAGGCAAGGTCGATCCGGTTCACCAGTTCACTATCGAGCCGCTTTTCGGCACCGATCACTGGAGCATCGCGGGTTACAACATCGCTTTCACCAATTCGGCGCTGTGGATGGCGATCACGGCCATCGTGCTGCTGGTGTTCGTCGGCGGCGGCGCCAAGCGCCAGCTGGTTCCGGGCCGCTGGCAGATGGCGGTGGAAGGGCTGACCGGCTTTGTCGACAACCTGCTGAAGTCCAATATTGGCCCGGCCGGTCGCAAGTATCTGCCCTATGTCTTCTCGCTGTTCACCTTCATCCTGTTCGCCAACCTGCTGGGCCTGCTGCCACTGGCGCTGGTCGGCCTGCACCCGTTCACCGCCACCAGCCACTTCACGGTGACCGGCGTGCTGGCGATCCTCAGCTTCTCGATCGTGCTGATCGTCGGCTTCGCCAAGCATGGTCTGCACTTCTTCTCGCTGTTCGTGCCGCACGGTACGCCGGTCCTGATGATCCCGATCATTTTCCCGATCGAGCTGATCTCGTTCATGGTGCGTCCGTTCTCGCTCGGCCTGCGTCTTTTCGTCGCGATGATGGCCGGGCACGTGCTGCTCGAAGTGCTGTCGGGCTTCGTCATTTCGGGCACCAACGCCGGTGCGCTGACCTTCGGCATCGCCGCGCTGCCCAGCTTCCTGCTGATGATCGGCATCTGCGCGCTGGAACTGCTGGTCGCGGGCATCCAGGCTTATGTGTTTGCCCTGCTGACCTGCGTTTATCTGAACGACGCGGAAAACCTGCACTGAGTTTTGAAATTTCGTGCCGGGCCTTTGCCCGGTTGTTTTGCCGAATATTTTAGGCGCAACTTTTCCACTACGGATCTGAAAGAGGGAGTTTTTATCATGGACGCACAGAGCGCGAAGCTTCTCGGCGCTGGTCTTGCCGCCATCGGTGCTGGCCTTGCATCGCTGGGCGTGGGCAACGTCTTCGCCAAGTTCCTCGAAGGTGCGCTGCGCAACCCCGGCGCCGCTGACGGCCAGCAGGGCCGCCTGTTCATCGGCTTCGCCGCCGCGGAACTTCTCGGCCTGCTTTCGTTCGTCGTTGCCATGATCCTGATCTTCGTCGCCTGATCGCGACGACGTCAGTCATTACGAACGAATGTTGATGGAACGACCGGGGTTCGCCCCGGTCGTATGATGCGCGGACCGACCGATGCCTCAAATCGCACAGCTTGCCACCACCTATGCCAGCCAGGTCTTCTGGCTGCTGGTGTTTTTCGGCCTGATCTTCTTCGTCATCGGCCGCGGCATGGTGCCCAAGGTCATGGCGACCGTCGACCAGCGCGACAAGCAGATCGCCGATGACCTTTCCGCCGCCGAGGCTGCAAGGGCTGCCGCCGACGCCGAGGAAGAGGCATGGCGCGTGCAGGAAAACAAGCGGCGCGCCGAAGCGCAGGCGCTGATCGCTACGGCCAAGGCCGAAGCCGCCAGCACCACGCAGGCGAGCCTCGATGTCGCATCCGGCAAGATCGAGCAGACGGTTTCGGCCGCCGAAGCCCGCATCGCCGCCGCGCGCGACGCTGCGCTGACCGAGATCGAAGGCGTTGCCGCATCGGCCGCGCAGGACATCGTCAGCCGCCTTGCCGGCCTTTCGGTTTCGGCCGAACAGGCGCAGGGCGCGGTGAAGGGAGTGCTGGCCAATGGCTAATGCAGAAGCCGCGCACGGCGAACTGACCGCCGGCGTCGAACAGCCGCATGGCGAGGCGCATGGCGAAGAACCGACCGTCGCCGGTCTGGGTGCCGGATGGTTCGTGGCGCTGGCCATGTTCGTGTTCCTTCTCATCCTCGTGTGGAAGAAGGTGCCGGGCCTGATCGTCGGCGGTCTCGACAAGCAGATCGTCGCCATCCGCAAGCAGTTGGACGAAGCCAAGGCGCTGCGCGCCGAAGCCGAAGCGCTGCGCGCCGAATATTCGGCCAAGATCGCCAATGCCGAAAAGGACGCGGCCTCCATGCTGGAGCACGCCCGCCACGAAGCCACGGCGATCGTTGCCAAGGCCGAAGCCGATACGCGCGATGTGATCGCCCGGCGCGAGAAGATGGCGGCCGACAAGATCGCCGCGGCTGAACGCGCTGCGGTGGAGGATCTGCGCGCCAGGGCCGCATCCGCCGCCGCCGCCGCCGCCGGTCAACTCATCGCTGGCCATCATGGCGCGGACGCCGACAAGGCATTGGTGAACAGCGCGATCGCGGGGCTAGCTACGCACTGAGCGCGGTCTTCGAAGCCTTACGCTTGAAAAGGCCCCTTCCGCCGGTCGCGGGAGGGGCCTTTTCTATTCCGGCCAATTACGCGATGTCAGGCCCGCGTCGAACCGCGCACGACGAGCCGCACGGGAACGCGCCGCGCGGAACCTTCCTCGCCATTGATCATCGCCAGCAGGCGATCGACCAGCAGCGTGCCGGCGGTCTGGAAATCGGGTTCGATCGTGGTGAGCGGGGGTGAGGACCACGCCCCGGCGCGGATGCCGTCGAACCCCACCACGCCCACGTCTTCGGGCACGCGCACGCCGCGCGCGGTCAGTTCCTTCAGCGCGCCCAGCGCCATCTCGTCGCACACCGCGAAGATGCCGTCGAATGCCGCGCCGGATTCGACCAGCCGGGCGGCGGCGCGCCGGCCCTGCTCTTCGCGCGGGAGGCCGCTTTCGATATGTTCGAGGCGCGGTTCCAGCCCGGCATTGTCCATTGCCTGGGCATAGCCTTCGTAGCGTTCGATGAACTGCCGCTGGGGCGAGGTGAGTGAGCCGATGCAGACGATACGGGTATAATCGCGCACCAGCATGTGGCGCGTCGCCAGCGTGGCGCCCGAAAGGTTATCGCTGCGCACCCATGCGAAATCATCGCGCGGCGCGCCCCAGCAGACCCAGTGCGTTCCTTCCGGCAGCTTGCCGAAATAATCCCACGCTGCGGCGTTGGAGGTCGTGCCGATCACAATCAGGCCATCCGCCTTGCGCCGTTCCTGATAGTGGCCCCAGAAGTTGTCCGGCCCGTCCTGGAAGGACACCAGCACTTCATAGCCGCGCGCCGAAGCGGCGGCGCAGGCGCTGCCCAGCAGCGAATAGTAGAATGGATTGATGTCCTTCCGGTCCTGCCCCGGTCGGCAGATCAGCACGATCGCCAGCGTCCCCGTGCGGCCCCGGCGCAGGCGCGCGGCGTTCTCGTCCACCTGGTAGTTCAGCTTGCGCGCGGCTTCGGCCACGCGCAGCCGCGTCGGTTCGCTGATCGAGGGATCGCCCGCCAGTGCGCGGCTGACCGTGGACTGGCTGACCCCCGCCGCTTCGGCGACGTCAAACGACGTGATGCGCGGCGGACGCTTCGCGGTTCCGGTCATCGTCTGTATGCCCCCCTGTATGCCGTCCGTCAGCGGAACGTGTCCTTCGCGGTCCGTAGCGCCGCGAACGTCGCCACCGCGTCGCCACCGCCCCAGCGGGCCTGCACGGCGGGATCGTCGGCGCGCAGGAAGGGATTGGTGGCGAGTTCCCGGTCAAGCCGCGCGGGCACGGCGGGCAAGCCATCGGCGCGCAGGCGTTCGATCTCGGCCGCGTAGTCCCGCAGCGCGGCGTTGTCCGGATCGGCATGGAGCGCGAAGCGGGCGTTGGAGACGGTATATTCATGGGCGCAGCAGATTGCCGTTTCGGGCGGCAGCGTCTTCAGGCGCGAGAGACTGTCCCAGAATTGTGGCGCCGTCCCCTCGAACATCCGCCCGCAGCCGAGCGCGAACAGGGAATCGCCGACGAAGGCGGTCTGCGCGCCGGGCACGTAATAGGCCACATGGCCCAGGGTGTGGCCGCCCACATCGATGACCGAGGCCTCCCATGCCCCGAGGCGCACCGTATCGCCCTGGCCCACGGCGCGATCGACGCCGGCGATCTTCGCCGCATCACCCGCCGGCGCGGTGATCGTGCAGCCCGTCGCAGCCTTGATCGCCTCGTTGCCGCCGGCATGGTCGGGATGCCAGTGCGTGTTCCATATCTGGGTGATCGTCCAGCCCCGCGCCGCCGCCTCGCGCAGATAGACGTCGGCTTCCGGCGTATCGATGCACACCGTCTCGCCGCTGGCGGGATCGTGCAGCAGATAGCCGTAATTGTCTGACAGGCAGGGGAACTGGTGAATCTGGAGGGGCATCATCTCTCACTCGCGGTCGCGGGGCGTCGGGAACCCTAGCCTTTGCGGCCGCACAAAGCAAAAGCCCGCCCGGATCGCTCCGGACGGGCCTTTGGGTTGCTTGCTTCTAAGCGTTGCTTAGCTGCGGTTCTTCAGCGCTTCGCCGAGGATGTCGCCCAGCGACGCACCCGAATCCGACGAACCGTACTGTTCGACCGCTTCCTTCTCTTCGGCCAGCTGGCGGGCCTTGACCGAGAAGTTCGGCTTCTTCGAACGATCGAAGCCGGTGACCATGGCATCGAGCTTCTGGCCGACCTGGAAGCGGTCCGGACGCTGTTCGTCGCGGTCGCGGCCGAGGTCCGAACGCTTGATGAAGCCGGTCGAGCCGTCTTCGCCAGCCTGCACTTCGAGGCCGCCATCGCGGACTTCCAGAACGGTGACGGTGACGACTTCGCCACGGCGCAGCGAACCGGTGTTGCCGCCGGTGGCCGGAGCGCCCTTTTCAAGCTGCTTCATGCCCAGGCTGATGCGTTCCTTCTCGACATCGACGTCGAGCACCACGGCCGAAACCTGCTCGCCCTTGCGGTGCAGCGCCAGCGCGTCTTCGCCCGAGATGCCCCAGGCGATGTCCGACATGTGAACCATGCCGTCCACGTCGCCATCGAGGCCGATGAACAGACCGAACTCGGTCGCGTTCTTGACTTCGCCTTCCACGGTCGAACCGACCGGGTGCTTTTCGGCAAAGGCTTCCCACGGGTTCTGCTGGGCCTGCTTGAGGCCGAGCGAGATGCGGCGCTTGTCGCTGTCGACTTCCAGCACCATGACGTCGACTTCCTGGCTCGTCGAAACGATCTTGCCGGGGTGGACGTTCTTCTTGGTCCACGACATTTCCGAAACGTGGACGAGGCCTTCGATGCCCGCTTCCAGTTCCACGAACGCGCCGTATTCGGTGATGTTGGTGACGGTGCCGCGCAGCTTCGCGCCGACCGGGTACTTGGCGGCAACGCCATCCCACGGATCGCTTTCAAGCTGCTTCATGCCCAGGCTGATGCGCTGCGTATCCTGGTTGATGCGGATGATCTGGACGCGCACGGTATCGCCGATGGCGATCACTTCGCTGGGGTGGTTGACGCGCTTGTAGCTCATGTCGGTGACATGGAGCAGGCCGTCGATGCCGCCGAGGTCCACGAACGCACCGTAATCGGTGATGTTCTTGACCACGCCGTCGATGATCTGGCCTTCCTTCAGGTTCTGGATCAGGCCCGAACGCTGTTCGGCGCGGGTTTCTTCCAGCACCGCGCGGCGCGAGACGACGATATTGCCGCGGCGGCGGTCCATCTTGAGGATCTGGAACGGCTGCGGCACGTCCATCAGCGGGGTGACGTCGCGCACGGGGCGGATGTCGACCTGGCTGCCGGGCAGGAAGGCCACGGCGCCGTCGAGATCGACGGTAAAGCCGCCCTTCACGCGGCCGAAGATCACGCCTTCAACGCGCTTGCCTTCGCCGAATTCGGATTCGAGTTTGTCCCACGCGGCTTCGCGACGGGCGCGGTCGCGCGACAGCATGGCTTCGCCGTCGGCGTTTTCGACGCGGTCGACATAGACTTCGACTTCGTCACCGACCTTCAGGCCATGGGCCTGGCCGGGGGCGGCGAATTCGCGCAGCGCGACGCGGCCTTCGCTCTTGAGGCCGACGTCGATAACGGCCTTGTCGTTTTCGATCGCGGTGACGGTGCCCTTGACGACGCGGCCTTCAAAGCCGCCATTGCCGGCAGCGCCGAGCGATTCGTCGAGCAGCGCGGCGAAATCGTCGCGCGTTGGAGTTGCCGTAGAGGCCATTCAGTTACGTCCTAATCTTACGGTTTTTCCGGCCAGGCGGTTGAGTCCGCCGGTCTTTCACACCGGAGCATATCCGGGGCTAAGGGCCGAACCGTCCCCCGGACCGGATGTCGCGGGGAACATTCCAAAAGCGCTTGCGAACCATTGGAACGGTCGCGCGCCTAGACCAATCGCTGTGGAAAAGCAAGCATAACGGGATCGTCGGAGGCATGGCCGGCGGGCGGACGTGCCTGCGGCGAGCCCTGTCGCGCGAGTAGAGCATCGGCGCGCTCCATGTAATCGCGGTCATAGACTAAAGTCTTATGTTTTTATCGGTGCAATTGCCGCCGCGATAATGGCAATCGGGATGGGCTGGCAATTTGGCGGGAAAAGGTCTTGGGGTTGTCCCAGATCAAAGCCTGCCGTGTTGCGAGTGCTAACAGGCCGCCATTGGCATGGAATGATCCCAAGGAGATGCCCTGATGACTGGCACGACATTGCCCGGACTTGCGGAAACGACCGAAATGACCACGCGCGATGGCGTGGTGCTGTCGATCCGGCCCGCCTTTGCCGAGGACGAACCGGCGCTGGAAGAATTCTTTGACAAGGTGAGCGACGAAGACCGCCGCTTCCGCTTCCTGTCCGCACAGAAGCATGTCGGGCATGAAAAGCTCGAATTGCTGACTCATGTCGATCACTGGAAGACCGAGAGCTTCCTTGGCTTCGACAAGGCGACCGGCGAACTCGTCGCCTCGGCGCTGCTTGCGTGCGATGCGCAGATGGATTGCGGCGAAGTGGCCGTGTCCATCCGCGAGGACTATCGTGGGCGCGGCGTGGCGTGGACGATCCTCGACCACGTCGGTCAGGAAGCGCGCCGCCGCGGCCTGAAGCGCGTGATCTCGATCGAGGACCGCGCCAACCACGCCGCGATCGAACTGGAACGCGAACGCGGCTATAGCGCGCACGCCGTCGATGGCGATCCGCATCTGGTCCTGCTGGAAAAGCGGTTCGACTGACGGCGCGCGTCAGGATCAAGTAAGGAGCCCACGGGTCGCACCGGGGCCAGGAAGCCGGAAGCGCGGGATGCGCTTCCGGCTTCCGCCGTGTTGGGGCGTGGAGAGTGGGCTGATTTGGCTGGTGTGGGTGGTGGTCTTAGTGGGGGCTTTGAGAAGGAACGGATGTTCAGTTTACGGTCCTTGCATCCACTTTTTTGCTGCGATTGCGCCCGTTACGATCAGGACCATAAGACTAATTGGCAATGTTTCGGTGGGAGCCGCGAATAATTGTAGCGGATAGGTGATGCCGTCGAAGTTTACGAGGTGATCAGCGATCAGAAGTGCGGACATCATTATGCACGCTGCCAACGCTAAACCGGGTTTGCGCTTCCAAATCAAAATCACAGGTAAGGGTGTCAAAATAATCGTGTCCAATAGCGCGATAAATGGCCATATTATCGGGAGAAATGCATACCACATGGGCATCCACTATCGTGAAGGTGTTAATATCGCGATAGGTTAGCAGTGTCAGCTTTGTTGTCTTGTCAGGAAAGGACCGCGGTTGCAGGAAAGGCGGGGGGTGAAATGTCTTCAAATCTCTATGTCCGTTCGTCCTGAGCTTGTCGAAGGACGCGTGATACGGTCATATCTTGAAACGGCTTGCCACGCGAAGGCCAGCCCCGCGCGCGTCCTTCGACAGGCTCAAGATGAACGGGGCTGGGCAAGCCCAGTGCCCGTCCGCGAGCGAAAATCAACAAACCGGTGTCGGATAATCCCGGCCGCCCGCAGGCTCACCCCAACCGCCCCAAAATCCCCTGCGCGAACTGGCTCAGTGTGTCGTCGCGGGCGCCCATGATGACCACGCGGTCGCCGGGGCGGGCGATTTCCACGATGCGGTCGGCGCAGGCTTCGCGCGCGGGCACGTATTCGGCGTGGCCGCCGTGCGCGCCGATCAGGTGGACGATGCGTTGGCTGCCCTGCGAACGGTCCACGGTGCCGCCGAAATAGACCGGATCACACAGGATCGTCACGTCGTCGGGGTCGAGCCGGGTGGCCAGCACTTCGGCCAGTTCAGCGCCCATCTGGCGCAGCGGGCCATAGCCGTGGGGCTGGAAGAAGGCCATCACGCGGCCGGGATGCGCTTTCAGCGTCGCCAGCGTGGCGGCGACCTTTTCCGGGTTGTGGCCGAAATCGTCGATCACGGTGATCCCGGAGGGGCTGGTGCCGACGATGTCGAAGCGGCGGGCGAGCCCCGCGAAGGTGGCGAGAGCGGAGACCACCCGCGCCACCGGCACGCCCGCCGCCGAGGCGCCGGCGATCGCCGCCAGCGCGTTGGCCAGGTTGTGGGTGCCCGACAAGGGCAGGCGCTTACGGCCAATCTCCTTGCCCAAATGGCGGATC